>JSZA02000272.1 GCA_000785145.2 Candidatus Thiomargarita nelsonii | reverse complement strand
TGCCATCAGGGAGCCATCTGGCTAAGTCGCCTGTTTTGTAGATGCGCTCGGTTTTGCCGAATAGTTCGATTTCGATGAATTTTTCTGATGTGAGTTCGGGGCGGTTGAGGTAGCCGCGTGCTAAACCTCTACCAGCAATGCAGAGTTCGCCGGGAATGCCGGGGGGCAGGGGTTGGTGTTGTGCATCTAGGATGTAGATGCGGGTGTTGGCGATGGGTTGGCCAATCGGGGGCAAATGTTTCCAAATCTCTTTATCTAAAGATAAGGTAAATGCTGTCACAACGTGACTTTCACTGGGACCATAGTGGTTATGTAAACGGCAATGTGGCAGCGTATTGAACAAGCGGTGTATTGCCGGTGTAATACGCAACTGTTCACCAGCAGTAATGATATTTTGTAACATGAGTGCATCAGAGTTAGAAGCATCCATCTGTTCAGCTAAATGTTGCAACATGACATAAGGCACAAACAAACGTTCAATCTGCTGTTTAGATAGATATTTGAGCAATGCACTCGCATCCCGGCGTGTCTCCTCATCTACTAAGACCAATTGACCACCATTTAAATAGGTGCTGAAAATTTCCTGAAAAGAGACATCAAAACTTAAGGTTGTGAACTGCAAGGTGTTTTCGGTTTGATCCAAGCCAGGTTGTTGAGATTGCCAGTGCAGTAAATTGACTAAAGCGGCTTGTGGCAGTGAGACTCCCTTAGGCATCCCCGTCGAACCCGATGTATAAATCACATAAGCCAAATCCTCCGCTAGTCTACAAACCAAAGGATTCTCACTCGGCTGGTCAGCCAAATCCACTTCATCCAAACACACCACAACACATTCTGGCTCTAACTGTGCTTTCAGGTGGCTTTGAGTCAGCAACAACGGTGCCGCACTGTCATCCAGCATATAACGAATACGAGCCGGTGGATAGCTAGGATCAATCGGAACATAAGCACCACCCGCTTTGAGAATAGCCAATAAGCCAATGACCATGGACAATGAACGTTCCACAGCAATAGCAATCAGGAAGTCATCAGTGCCGTTTTTGAGATTGAGTAGATAATGGGCCAGCTGATTGGCTTGACGGTTGAGTTCGCTATAGCTTAGTTGTTGTTCTTCAAAAACCACCGCGATATTATCAGGCGTTTTTTCTACTTGTTGTTCAAATAAATCAATAATGGTTTGGTCTTTTGGATAATCCGTTGTCGTGTCATTCCATGTCTGCAATTGTTGAACTTCTTGCTCAGTCATGACAGGCAAGGTATGGATGGGCGACACGCTGTCTTTTAGTACCGCTTCTAAAATAGTGACCAAACGCGCTTGTAAGGCTTTGATGTCATTTGTATTGAAGTAAGCAAGGTTAAAAACAAAATCAAATTCGACATCATGCTGAATATGGAAGTCCCGTACAAAAATTATCAATGGCGTTTGTTCATAATGATGTAGTAGTGGAATGAGTTGCCCATCAATACCGGCAAAACAAGCATCATTATCATGATTTTCATACGACAGATTAATATCAAACAGTTGTGAACGTTCCTGTCCTAAACCCACCGCTCGATTGACTTCACTCACTGGGAATCGCTGATGGCGGTAATTCGCTTTAAGGGTTTTGTTAATCGATAGCAACAATTCGGCAAAACTTAGCTCTTTACCAAAGTTAAACAGTGTTGGACTCACCCCGGTAAACAAGCCGGCGGTTTTTTTGAAATTGGCATTGGCACGGTTCAGCACCGGTAGTCCAATGGCAAAGTCATCGCGTTGGGCGGTGCGGGTGAAATAGACATAAAATGCGCCCAGCAGCAGATGGAATAGGGTGGCTTTATGCTGTTTTGCTAACACATTCAAACGATTATAAAAGTCTCTTGGCAAATAAAGGACTTCACAGCCACTGCCAATCAATTTGTTCGTGTAATTAGAATGATAGCGTGGACTCAATAAAGGTTCGGGCGGTGCCGGGTATTTATCCAGCCAATATTGGCGTTGTTTGTCAAAAACAGCCGATTCGACATAAGCACGATCATTGTCAACGAAAGTGACATAAGAAAGGCTATCCAGATTGGGGACTTGCCCATTGGCTAATTGCGTATAGATTTCCGCCAACGAGCGGTTGAGCAATGCAACGCCATAGCCATCGACGATAAGGTGATGATACTGTAATAGCCAATAGTAATTATTGTCACTGATTTTCACTAAATCATAACGAAATAGTGGCTGCCCCGTGAGTTCAAAGATTTCGATAAAACGTTGCTGCATCCACACCATCGCGGCTTCATGCGGATGCGCCTCGGCAGAAAAATCGCGTACCGGCACTGTCACCATCAATTTTTCGACATAAGTGTGCATGGGTACGCCATCCTCATCTTGTACCTCAGTCAGCACAGTACGCAAGTTATCGTGTTTTTGCACTAGCAAATTAACGGCTTGTTCAAATAATACCGGGTTTATGGCGCCGGGGATTTTGACGTAGCCGCCGATGTTGTACAGCGGAGTCCCTTCATGCAGAATTTGGTCAAACCAGATTTCGCGTTGGGGAGAGGTGAGGGGGTGAAGGCGCTGTTGTGCGTGTGTCATATAATGAAATCCTTTGTTGTTTATTAAGATATCGGCTAAACAAATAACGCATTGCTCGATGTAAAAAACTTTTGTGTATCTACTTATATTGCCTGATTATTTGTTGTCCTCAACATTGCGACAAAAAACTTGAATATCAAGTCTAACAGATTTTATCATAATGGCATTTTTCCTCGTCCCCACGCGCTGGCGCGGACATAAGGTCAATGCCATATCGTATCGGGCAACCACAAGGGGTTGCCCCTACAAAAAATCACGGTTCACGTAGGGGCATACCCTATCGGATTGGTGTGTTAAATCTTGGACTCCTTAATCCAACTGAGAGCCCTCATCTCAAACCAAAACGTACAGACTACAAATAACCCAATCCCCTTAGAGAGTCAATCCTTGTACTGATGTTTTCAACCTGCCATGTCTGGTTTTGATTTAAACTTATTTAGATAGGTGATTGTGCCCAGAGGCTCAATGCCATTAAGTTAAGCAGCCTTATACCATAATGGGGTTTGTGCCGCTAGCTACGATAGCACTAAGTTGTGAGTCAAAAATGACACCAATCACGTTTTTTTAGTTAGAAAAATTTTTAATGGCATTAAAAGATACCATGTTATTGACAATCTGTCGGTGTTGATTTTGACTAGATTTATGAAATAATTGTAAATCAGCTGTTTGTGTGAGTACAGATTCTAAGCCAGTTAGGAATAAAGTGGCAAAAAAATCTTGTTTAACTGAGATAACTGTTTTTCTAGTAAAGTTATCTATCGCTCTTTTAAAAGGCCAAAAAAACCTTCGACACCCCAACGCAAATGGTACAATTCCTTAAACATTTACGCCCGGATCCGGGCGTAAATTGAGCGGGTGGCTTTATCATTTTCACCGTCCAACGTGTGTTTTTCCATAATTTGGTTTTTACCTCCGGATTAAAGTCAACTCGTTCCACACATTTTCCTTAACTTAATGGCATTGACGGTACGCAAGGTATCGTGTTTTTGCACCAGCAAATTAACGGCTTGTTCAAATAATACTGGGTTTATGGCACCGGGGATTTTGACATAGCCGCCGATGTTATATATATAATGGAATGCCCTTCATGCAGAATTTGGTCAAACCAGATTTCGCGTTGGGGAGACGTGAGGGGGTGAAGGCGGGGTTGTGCCTCGTTCATATTAGTAAAATCCTTGTTCTTAATTCTTAACTGATTGATGTTATGCATTCTTGTTCCCAAATTGCCATTAATTTAAGCGCAAAGCGGTGCCTGTTTTTAGGCTTAACTTAATGGCAGTGAACCAGAGGTTGGGAACGATAAATATTTATTTTCAAACCCACCCAATCGCCACAACAGTCACCTCAACCCCATTAATCACTTTAATCGTTGACAATTGCTCAAGCACATTTTCATCAAGCACTGGAATAAATAGTGCGATTGTTACGCTATCAAGAAATCTGTTTTTCGACGTGGTTGTTCTTTCCAAGGATTAATATCTTTTGCTCGGAGCCGTTCAAGATAATCTTTATATCTCGTCAATAAGGCGGGTATATTTAGTGAGCTACTGGTAAAAACATCAGAAAGTTCATCTAAGGGATCCAGTGGTAGAATAGCTCTTTCATCACCAATAATTTCATCCGTCAGCGCATAGTATAAACAATCCTGAATCTTCATCTATCAATAAAATGAGCGGACGATCCCAGAGTCCATCGTTTTTTGAAAATAAATCACGAAAGGCTTTCCAGCTCGAAACGATAGGTTTGCCAAGTATATTTTCCTGAAGTATCTCGCCAAACTTGTATGGAAAATCCGATTTTTCAGTTGGGGTAAAACTCATGCCTCTCAATCCAACCAGTGAAAATAATGTTTTGTTTGAACGGTGATTTTGGTGAGCCTTTTATTTTTATCTTTAACGACAGGGATTATTTATTAGCAGGGATAAGTTAAAATCCTTAACTACATAGTAAGTAGGATCGCGAAGGATAAGTCAAAAGATTAACTACAGGGATTTTTTTTTAGCAGGGATTTGTCAAAACCGATACGAGCCGCCAATTTTTATTCTGCGAACAGAAGATTTTGACTTCTCCCTGTCGTATCGTGTTTTGACAAATCACTGCTAATATTTAATCCCTGTAGTTAACGGTTTTGTTTGAACGGTGATTTTGGTGAGCCTTTTATTTTTAACGACAGGGATTTTTTTTTAGCAGGGATTTGTCAAAACCGATACGAGCCGCCAATTTTTATTCTGCGAACAGAAGATTTTGACTTCTCCCTGTCGTATCGTGTTTTGACAAATCACTGCTAATATTTAATCCCTGTAGTTAACGGTTTTGTTTGAACGGTGATTTTGGTGAGCCTTTTATTTTTAACGACAGGGATTTTTTTTTAGCAGGGATTTGTCAAAACCGATACGAGCCGCCAATTTTTATTCTGCGAACAGAAGATTTTGACTTCTCCCTGTCGTATCGTGTTTTGACAAATCACTGCTAATATTTAATCCCTGTAGTTAACGGTTTTGTTTGAACGGTGATTTTGGTGAGCCTTTTATTTTTAACGACAGGGATTTTTTTTTAGCAGTGATTTGTCAAAACCGATACGAGCCGCCAATTTTTATTCTGCGAACAGAAGATTTTGACTTCTCCCTGTCGTATCGTGTTTTGACAAATCACTGCTAATATTTAATCCCTGTAGTTAACGGTTTTGTTTGAACGGTGATTTTGGTGAGCCTTTTATTTTTAACGACAGGGATTTTTTTTTAGCAGTGATTTGTCAAAACCGATACGAGCCGCCAATTTTTATTCTGCGAACAGAAGATTTTGACTTCTCCCTGTCGTATCGTGTTTTGACAAATCACTGCTAATATTTAATCCCTGTAGTTAACGGTTTTGTTTGAACGGTGATTTTGGTGAGCCTTTTATTTTTAACGACAGGGATTTTTTTTTAGCAGTGATTTGTCAAAACCGATACGAGCCGCCAATTTTTATTCTGCGAACAGAAGATTTTGACTTCTCCCTGTCGTATCGTGTTTTGACAAATCACTGCTAATATTTAATCCCTGTAGTTAACGGTTTTGACTTATCCTTTTTTAAATGCAATCCGTGTAGTTAATGTTTTGTTTGAACGGTGATTTTGGTGAGCTGTTTATCAGATAATTCAGTCAATCCGTTGTCCGAATGGTTCGGCTTTTTATTCTCTCTGCCACACGCCCAAAAT
>JSZA02000266.1 GCA_000785145.2 Candidatus Thiomargarita nelsonii | reverse complement strand
TTGTCCGAATGGTTCGGCTTTTTATTCTCTCTGCCACACGCCCAAAATAAATTTTGGACACCAAATAAAGTTAGCGGTATTTTCCGTTCGAGGTGAGACTGATTTTTGTCCCTTATTATATATAAGTGCGCGGACGGTATTTTAGTCGATTTTTAAATAGCCCTCAAAACGCTGCGTAGGGGCAATCCTTTATGGATGCCCAGCCAAGATAAATCTTGGACTCCTAATTACCCTTACAAAATGCTGTTTCGTTCATTACGCGGAGCGGATTTCCCGCAACGAAGTAAGCTACGCTAAACCTCGTTCAAGGCTCAATGCCAGTATGATAAACCCCCAAAGACGACCGGGATTTGTAGGGTGGGCTACAATATCTCTTAACTTAATGGCATTGCGTTCAAGCCCAAACCAACCAATATCAAAACGGACAGCCAACAAATAACCCACACACCAACCCACTTATTCTGTAGGGTGGATACGCTGGAGCGATATCCACCCTACATGTATGGATTTTCCTTAACTTAATGGCATTGACCCTATCGGGTTTGCCCTTAACTTAATGGCATTGATATTTAGATCGCCCCAAGTATTCAATATTGCCGTCGGGTAGATAACGGGCTAAGTCGCCGGAAGGCGTGAATTGGGAGTATCACTAAAGGGATTGTTGATGAATTTTTCGGCTGTCAATTCTGGGCGATTAAGGTAGCCACGAGCAACGCCACCACCGATGTGAAGTTCGCCGGGGACAGATAATGGGACTGGTTGCAAATATTGATCTAAAATGTCAATTTGGGTGTTGGCAATGGGCTGTTCTATGGAAATCGGAACCGTTACATCCGTGATTTGAACCATCAAAGACCAAATAGTGGTTTCAGTCTAAACAAACCACCAGCGCCGTCGTTTTTGGCAGTTTCTCTTTTGAACTTGATTGATACGCAATGTATCCAAACCGCCAATATCGGTATTTGGTGATGATGAGCAGCCATATGAAAGGACTAAAAATTGTTCCCCTTGGGTTATGACAGAATGGATGGTACGTTAAACAGATTGTCTGGATTGGCTTCGGCAAGGTACGCCTCAATGCCATTAAGCCTGTCCTCCCGACCTTAGGAGCAATGCCATATCGTGTCGGGCAACCATAAAGGATTGCCCCTACATGGACCGTGATTTCTCGTAGGGGCGGGTGTAGGGGCAATGCCCTAGTGGTTGCCCGCCCCTACGCCAATGGCATTGGACGTTAGGAGGGATCTAAGGCAAACCTACGGGGAGACTAATACCCCGCATGTTAATTTTTAGTATAATTTACAACGAACTGCGATGTATGGGTCTCCTGCTCCAATGCCACCTTCGTTAAGGGCAACCACTAGGGCATTGCCCCTACAGAGGACCGCATTTGATGTAGGGGCAATCCTTTATGGTTGCCCGACACGATATGGCATTGAAGGTACGCCTGGAACGATCGAGCGGCGGGTTTTTTTAATATCTAAAACCATTTTGTTGAGATTTTCATCTTTGGCAATGTCGCGTACCGTATTAGCCACGCAATGTGATAAGGCTTGTCCAGATAGGACAATCAAGTCAGCAGATTCTAGCGTTTCAATGAGGCGCATATTCAGTTGTGTGCCAGGGTCCGTGGGATCAGGCACATCGGCTTGCACCGCACTATAATGTTCTGTCCAGATATTTGAGCCTTTGATCACATAGTCCACCATGGCAAAACGGTTTTTCCATGCCAGCACGGTTTCTGCAATCGGCGCGACGACGTTATTGCCTTGGCTGCCGATGAGACAATGCGGTGGCCAAATAATTAAATCGTAACGCCCATTTGCTTTGAGTGTCTCGACATAGCGCGTGGCGCGTTCTTGAAATCCGGTATGTGTGGTTTTCCATTTGCCATTGTGTACATCTTCTAGTGTGATGCAGGTAAATGGAGCGGGGTGCTTGTTTTGAGTGTCCAGCCAAAAAAGCGGGTGGGCGATGTCTAGCAAGTGGTGCGTATCTAAGGTGATGTGAATCTCATCAATTTTGGATAAATGCCGTTTAATCATTTGTGCGAGCCTGTCGGAATCCTTGTCGGCACCCGGCACAAAGAGGCTGCCAGCGGGATTGGCAAAATCGTTTTGTGGATCGATAATCAAAAATTGCATGTTCATAGTAGTTGTCTCATTTAAATCCTATTTCTTAAAGAAATAGGATTTTTTAAATCGCGTTTCAATTCCGAGTGGGTATGACAATCTGCGGCTTTTGAGAGGGGCGATACAAAACACTAATACGACCAATCCGTTGCACTAATTGGGCACCACTGGTTTGACAAAGTGCCTTTGTGATAGTGCCTCTCTCCTCTTTATCTGCCCCTGCAATACTAACCTTAATTAATTCATGGTCTTCTAAGGCGCGGTTTAATTCAGTTGAGAGATTTTCAGTCACGCCTTTTTCTCCAATCATCACGATTGGCTTTAAATGATGGGCTAGGCTGCGAAGATGACGGATTTGTTGGTTTGTTAATGGCATATATTTTTACTCAAGTTTTGTTATTATAAAGGCATGTCAAGTCCAAGATAAATCTTGGACTCCTACTAAAATTTGGAGCAAATCATTTTGAAAATCGAAACCATTGCCATCCACGGTGGCTATTTACCCGATCCAACCACTAAAGCGGTTGCTGTACCGATTTATCAAACGACTTCTTACGCTTTTGATGATACCCAACATGGCGCCGATCTCTTTGATCTAAAGGTGCAGGGTAATATCTATACGCGCATCATGAATCCCACCACTGATGTGCTAGAAAAACGGGTGGCTGCGATGGAAGGCGGTATTGCGGGATTGGCTTTTGCCTCCGGCATGGCTGCCATTAGCGCCGCGATTATGACGATTACGAATTCCGGTGATAATGTTATTACTAGCAGTACCTTATATGGTGGCACTTATAATCTATTCGCTCATACTTTTCCTCAATATGGGATTGATATACGTTTTGCCGAGGATATTGATAGTTTTGCTAAGCTGATTGATGATAAAACTAAGGCCATTTTTTGTGAATCCATTGGTAATCCTTTGGGCAATGTGGTGGATTTTGGGGCGTTAGCAGAGTTAGCTCATGCGCATGGTATTCCACTGATTGTAGATAATACGGTGCCCTCGCCCTATCTTTGCCGCCCCATTGAGCATGGCGCAGATATTATTGTACATTCTCTTACTAAATATATGGGAGGACATGGGAATAGTATTGGTGGTATTATTGTCGATTCTGGAAAATTTCCTTGGGCTGAACACAAGGATAAATTCACTCAACTCAATGTACCGGATAAGTCTTATCATGGGGTGACTTATACTGAAACTTTTGGAGAAGCGGCTTATATCGCGCGGGCACGCGTGGTGCCACTCCGCAATACGGGTGCTGCCCTTTCCCCCTTTAATGCTTTTCTGATACTACAAGGGATTGAAACTCTCCCAGTGCGTATGGATCGAATTTGTGAGAATACGTGGATCGTGGCTAAGCATTTGAAAAAGAATGCGAATGTCAGTTGGGTACAATATGCGGGTCTTGAAGATAATCCGAGTAAACCGTTGGTGGATAAATATATGGGCGGACGCGCTTCTGGTATTTTGAGTTTTGGTATCAAAGGCGGACAGAAAGCGGGTGCTCAATTTATTGATGCTTTACAAGTCATTACTCGATTAGTGAACATTGGTGATGCCAAATCTCTGGCTTGTCATCCTGCTACGACAACTCATCGTCAATTGTCGCCAGAGGAGTTGAAAAAGGCTGGCGTGCGTGAGGATATGGTACGCTTATCCATTGGTTTGGAACACATTGATGATATTTTAGGGGATATTGACCAAGCTTTGGGCATTTAAAATTATCGCTATCCCGTTAAAGGGATGAACCCTGAACGATTGGACCGTCCGAAACGTTTTCATAGCCTCACTAAAACGTTACGGAGCAGGTTGCATACGCAGTGGCGGAACGCCCAACCTGCTCCGGCAAATTTTATCCTGATGTTGAGGTGGTGTTGGATAATCTGCCCATTGCGCGGGCTTGCCTAACAGATAATTAAGTATTGTGTCCCCATAATTTAAGTAAGCATAATTAGAAAAGATAGACAGTTATTTAAGGAGGAGTGTAATTGAAAAACTTGTTTGGATTTACAGGTAAAACGACGGCATTTCAGTCCGCTGGAATTTTTTTAGATAAAGCTTTCTATAGTCTTTTAACATCTTCAGGAACTATCTTTTTAACTCTCGGAGGAGCATTTGTTAGCTCCTATGATCACTCAGAAGCTATGAAGTTGGTAACTGGTGTTCCAGGACTTGTTGCATATATCTTATCCAATCCATACGTCGGCTTTTTGGTCGGTATACCCTCTTTAATTTTTGGTGGCTTAGGAATATATCGAGACCAGAGTAGACTTGAGTCAGATAATGCAGAATTAAAAGAGGAAAATAAGAAAGTTCTTGAGTTAAAAGAGTCCTTAAATGGTTCTCAAGAAGATTGTCAGAATTTAAGATCGGATATTTATAAAATCCATCAAAAACTTGTTGAAACTTGGTTAAAAGGGATTTTTAAACAAATTGGATTTGACACCTATTCTAGAGTATCTGTCTACTATGAAAATAAAGAAAATTTTTACCTCCTAGCTCGTTATTCTTTAAATCCTAAATTAGCGAAAAAACACAAACTCAAATTTGGGTTAGATCAAGGTGTAATAAGTAAAGCATGGCAACATGGTGAGCATATAGAAAGAGAAAGTCCTGTATATAAGAATGATCCTGACAATTATATTAATTTTATGAGCAAGCATTATGGTTATAGTCGAGAAGAATTATTGGCAATCAGTATGAAAAGCTGTAGATACTTCGCCTTATCAATCACAGAAGCCGATGAGAATATTGGTGTAATTTTGTTTGAAAGTGAAAATGCAGAGGTATTTAATGATGAAATTTCACAACAAATCAGAGACTACTGTGGTAATTATCAAAGTCATCTTTGTAGTTTTGTAAAGGATGGTATACTTTATGATAAATCAGTAGCTACCCAAAAAGCACCTAAATCTGCCGATAATGATGCAGATATACTTATGACGCTGGGAGGTAAAAAATGAATAAATTACAAAATATTATTGCATATTTTTGTGTTAATTACCCCCATAAGGGCGAATTATCAAAAGCTCGCTTAACAAAGCTAGTTTATTTAACTGACTGGTTTAGTGCATTAGTCGATGACAAAAAACTCACAAACATTAATTGGGTTTTTAATCATTATGGTCCTTATGTGGATGACGTTGTAAACAGTGCCACTAAAAGTGAAGGGTTTATTCTTAGTAAAGAACAAACGATTTACGGTTCTGACAAATACCTCATTGGCTTTAATGGCCTTTTTGATAAAGAGAGTCTCTCAATACGAGAGCGAGAAATTTTGGATGCCGTAATTAATAAAACAAAATCATTATATTTTAATGATTTTATCGACTATGTTTATTCTACATATCCTGTTACATCAAAAAACAGATACTCAGAACTAGATTTAGTGAGCCTAGCTAAGGAATATAAGGCTAACAAGCCCTAACAATTGCATCCAGTTGACCGAGAGAATCCCTGCTTTAATTCTGGGGACACAATACGAGGCAATCGTAGACAAGATGTATTTTTCTGTGATGATATATTTTAGGGAAAATTGGCGAGGGTATTTATGGCAAGGGCGGTTTTAATCGTTCAATTTGACTTTGAGTAAAGTACTATGAAACAAGTAGCTCCGTTACGTTATGATGTGATTTTCAAGAAGGCT
>JSZA02000263.1 GCA_000785145.2 Candidatus Thiomargarita nelsonii | reverse complement strand
AGACTTCCAAGATAAATCTTGGACTCCTTACCTCGTGATATATCACAGAGTGTCGCGCGATAGTTGGTAGCCGATTTTTTTGTCCTGTACATAATTGCTTGTCGTTTTTTTTGCTTAATTTACCACTCTTACCTTGCTCTGCTTACCAGCACAGAAAACATGGAAATCCTATTTTGCACCTCACCATTGAATTCAAAAAATGTTGATAACGATTATGCGCGTGAAGCTCAAGCGGCTTCTGCTTATTTTACTATAAATTATGATGCTTTAGTTAATGAAAATGACATTAGTAGCGCGTTAAGGCGGATTCCTAAAACAGAAAAACCCCGCCTTGCTATTTATCGAGGCTGGATGATGACTCCAGAAAAATACGCCACCTTCTATCATGCGCTTGCCAATTTTGGCGTGACACTCATTAACACGCCAAAACAATATCAACATTGCCACTATTTTCCAGAAAACTATCCGATTATTCAAGAACTCACCCCCAAAAGCATTTGGATAAAAAATGGGGATAATTTTTCCATCAAAGCGATTATGAAGGCGCTTGAGCCATTTGGCAGCCATCCCATTATTCTCAAAGACTATGTAAAATCTCAAAAGCATTACTGGAATGAAGCCTGTTTTATCCGCTCTGCGACTAACCAGTCTGCCGTTTCAAAAGTGGTGCAACGGTTTCTTGAATTACAAGGGGGGCAAGCCGAAGGTGGACTGGTTTTTCGTGAATATGTCGCTTTTGAACCCATTGGCACTCATTGGAAAAGTGGAATGCCTTTGACTTTGGAATTTAGAATTTTTTTTCTACATAAAAAACCCATTGCGATTTATCCGTATTGGGATAAAGGAAAATACCCCCTGCCGCCGCTAGAACGATTTAGAAAAATCGCGCAGCGTGTGGATAGTCATTTTTTCACAATGGATGTTGCCAAATCTCAATATTTTGGTTGGTTGATTGTTGAACTTGGTGATGCTCAAGTGGCTGGATTACCGTTCTCCGATTTGTGGACAAACATCACCACGGTTCGGTTCCTGCTTCACACCAAGCTGGTTGCTACAGCAAGCTGCAACAGAGCCGTCTTGTCCACAGGCGTTAATTCCCGAGAAACTCCCGGTATCACTATTCTATCTTAACTCGCTTTATATAAAAGGTTTTTCAGATTAATCGCGGCATTCAAATCCCGGTCAAGCGATTGTCCGCAGGCTTCGCAGCGATAAACCCGCTCGGATAACTTCAGTCCGTCTTTCTTCTGTCCGCAGTTGGAGCACGTTTTTGATGATGGAAACCAACGGTCAGCTATCAACAAATAGTTACCTTTGTATTGGGACTTATACTCAAGTTGCTGCCGAAATGTGTACCAGCCCATATCCGCAATCGCACAAGAGAGTTTATGATTTTTCAGCATATTGGAAACTTTCAGGTCTTCAATCACAATACCACCGAAGTGGTCAGTTAGATAACTGGTGAGCTTGTGTAGCGAGTCACGCCTCACGTTGGCTATCCGAGCGTGTACCTTCGCCATCTTTTGCCTGAGTTTTTGGCGGTTATTCGAGTCTTTTTTTCGGCGCGAGAATGAGCGTTGCATCCGTTTGAGTTTTTTTAGGAATTTATTGAGAGGCTTAGGTGCTTCAAAAGATTCCCCGTTCGACAGGGTGGCAAGTGTCTTTATGCCCAGATCAACACCCACGCATGCTTGGCTATCGCATGACTTCGGTGCCTGATCCAATTCGACACTAAGGCTGACAAACCACCGGTTTGCAACACGGGAGATTGTTGCACTGTTCACCTTTCCAGAAAAACGCAAGGATTCGCGCATTCGCACCCAACCTAGTTTTGGGAGCCTGATGCGATTCCCATCAAGTTCAATATGGTCACTACCAATGTAAAAACTGTCGTGGTGGCCTCTTTTTTTGAATCGTGGATAACGAGAGATGCCTTGAAAAAATCTCTTGAACGCCGTCTGTAATTGGATGAACGGCTGTTGATTTGCGTATTTGGTTACATGATACATCCACGGGTACTCAGATCGTTTGATGACATTAAATTGCTTCTTGAGGTCAAATGCTCCCTGTTTTAGGCCCGCGTCATATTGGCTTTTCCATTCTTTTAAGGCCCAATTCCAAGTGAAACGTGCAATGCCACAGCCTTGCCTAAAGTACTGCTCCTGTTTGTAAGTTGGGTCTAAACAAATTTTATGAGCAAGATGTATAGCCACTCTTTGTTACTCCCCAAGGTTGATAAAAAAATGAAGGATACTTGACAACAATTGCTGTTGTCAAGTAGATGGGACTATATATTTGTCAATATTTGTCCATACTATTCTTGGCTGTACCTAACCCTCACATGCTGATGTCAAAGCGTTTTATTCAATTTTATAGTCTAGTTGTCCAGAAAAGTTGTTTCGGGAATGGAGCTACGCGGATTTCCCGCAACGAAGTCAGCGTAGCTAAACAACGAAAAACCTCTTATTTTGCCAACACTTGCGCCAAGCTTTGTGCCTGATTACGGGCATTCTGAACACACTTCCAATTATCCATCGCTTCACACGCCTGTGTAATGACTACCCAATTATTTAATTGTAGCTCATAAGATTTTTTATTATTACCAACAAGGTTATTTAATGACTTACGTGCCAATTTGATAGCATCTGCCCATTGTTTTTGTTCCAAGCGCCGTTTTGCTAAATGATGTAAGAATTCAGAGTTGTGTGGATCAATATACAAAACACGTTCAAGTGCCTGTGTAATCACCTTGTTATTTTTTTTCTGTAAATCTTTATCAGCGAGCCTATTGGATTTATCAGCCAATAGAAGCACACGTTTCCAGTCTTCTAAAGGGGCATCAACAAGCACTTGTGCTTGTGTTAAACGAATTTTCGCTAATTGATACCAAAGTTCGGGATTATTGGGCTGCTTTTGCAAAGCCTGATCAAATTTTCCGGCGGCTTGCTCAAATGCCAGTCTGATCACTCTCCTATTTTTTTTGCGTAGAGCACTACCTGCAAGCGCATTGGATTTTTGAGCCAGAGGAATGGCACGTTTCCAGTCTTTTTGTGCCAAACGCACTTGGGCTAAGTGATACCATATTTTTGGATTATTTGGCTCAATCCGCAAGGCGCGTTCAAACAAAGCGACGGCTTGCTCAAATTGTTGATTATAATAATTGGTTTTCGCATTGTCCAACAATGCGTCCACGGCAGAAGGGCTTGCTAGGGTATTTTCTACCGTTATCGCCAAAAATGCGATGACAAGCAAACCGTTAAAGTTTATTTTGTTCATATTTTTATTGATCCGGAGTCCAAGATTTCTCTTGGACTTTTATTTTATTGACTGCAATCATTAAGCACAATGTTTGCCGCGAATTGATTCACAATAAACGGTATGCGTTCCGAGCCAACCTTGCGCCATTTTACACCCTCTGGGGTAACAGGTGCATCTGAGCGCGGATGGACCGCTTTTATGAAATTGCTCCAAATGACCATTGCGCCTGAAGCACCGGTTAATCCCATCGGTTTATTATCATCACGACCAACCCAAGTCACTGCCAACAATTCATTACCAAAACCGGCGAACCAGCTATCCATTGAATTATTAGTCGTGCCTGTCTTACCGCCTAAAACCATATCTTCAGATAAATATTTTCTGGCATTATAGCGTCCGGTTCCTTTCCGCAGTGCTGTTTGCAAAGCGTAATTGAGTAAAAAGACTGGGGCAGCATTAAAACATTGTTTGACCGAAATAGAAAGGTGCTTTAATGGCTTACCATCATGGGTTGAAATATCGCGGATCGCACGTAAGGGAGTGCGAAAGCCATAGCCCGCAATCGTTTGATACATTTGGGCTACTTCTAGCGGAGTCAAGGCCATACTGCCGAGCAGATGCGCGGGATACATTTGAAATTCACGCTCAAGCCCCAGACGTTTCAAGGTATCAGTGATCTTATCCAGTCCTAAGCCCATGCCCAAATGTATGGTTGCAAGATTATAGGAACGCGCTAAGGCTCGATACAAGGGCACCTGACCATGTGAGCGACCTCCATAATTTTTGGGTTTCCAGATTTTGCCCGATTTCATTTTTAATTGATAGGGCGTATCATCAATTGGGGTTGTTAAATTATAACGCTTACTTTGTTCTAAAGCCGCTAAATATATCGCCGGTTTGACTAAGGAACCAATCTGGCGCTCAGCATCGAGGGGACGGTTAAAACCAATAGAGTGTGTTGCTTTGCCGTTAACCATGGCTAACACTTCTCCATTTTGACTGCCCACCACAATCATCGCGCCTTGTAAATCTTGTGTGTTGCGATGCTTTCCTTCCAGTTTTTCAAGGCCCTCAACCATGGCTTTTTCCGCTGCTTTCTGAATGAGGGGATCCAAAGTCGTTATAATTTGTAAGCCTTGTGAATGCAATTCTAAGTCTTTTAATTGACGACGCACAAGTTCAAAAAACGCAGGATACAAAATACCCGTATTTTTTTCAAGACCCAAAGGGGCCTCTTTGGCCGCTTTTGCCACCTCTTTTGAAATTTTACCCGTCGATAGCATCACATCCAGCACCAGATTGCGACGCTTTTTGGCACGCTCTGGATGTCTCCGTGGATTATAAAGCGAGGCTCCGCGTACAAGGGTAACGAGCAATGCAAATTGTGGTAGTTCAAGTTCCTTTAAAGGACGATTGAAGAAAAACTGTGCGGCTAAGCCCATGCCATGAATCGCACGCTTACCCGCTTGCCCCAAATAGATTTCATTCATGTAAACTTCGAGTATCTCATTTTTGCTATAATGCCATTCTAGCAAAACCGCCATGATAGCTTCATTAAATTTACGCTTGAATGAGCGTTCTGAGGTGAGATAAAAGTTTTTAACAAGTTGTTGGGTGAGAGTGCTACCGCCCTGTAGCCGCTTACCCCCCCTTAAATTAGCAACCAAAGCACGCACCAATCCACGTATGCTGATACCCCAATGTTCATAAAATTGACGATCTTCCATGGCAACTAGGGCATGAGTGAGTGCGTCCGGCACTTCGTCTAAACGCACCAAAATGCGGTCTTCATTATGGCTCGGATAAATTTTGCCTATTAATTGGGGCTCCAAGCGTAGCAAAGCCAATGGGCGATCCGGATATGATTCTTTGAGAGAGATGACTTTATCGTCGGCAAAACGCACTTGTACAGTACGTGATGGCTCGGGTACATCCCAAAATTCAAAGCCACGAGTCGTGATTATAAATTCATTGTCGTTATAGTGATATTGTCCTGGTGCCTTAGCTGAAGCATTCTTTTGATATCCAAGGGCTTTTAGCTCTTCAATCAAATTCTCTGTTGTGAGAGATTTCTCTGTGTAAAATTCCAATGGACGTGCGTAAACACGCGCTGGTAATGCCCATCTTTTTCCTTCAAATTGTTGGCGCACTTGGATATCTAATTTTATGACATAGGCGCCTAACAAAATCATGACAATGAATAATATTAACCACCGCCATCTAAAATGATAAGGCGTGTAGCGACGAGTTCTTTTTTTGTTGAAAAATAGCATAAATTGTTCCTGTTAAATTCGTTGTACTAGACTTTTATGTAAGTACTGAACCATAAGTTTTCCAGTCTTTTGGAATCCAAAGCTTTAGCTTTGGATGTGAGAAAAAAAACAACAGTCCAAAGCTAAAGCTTTGGACTCCAAACTCTCCGAGGTCTTTTGGAATCCAAAGCTTTAGCTTTGGATGTGAGAAAAAAACAACAGTCCAAAGCTAAAGCTTTGGACTCCAAACTCTCCGAGGTCTTTTGGAATCCAAAGCTTTAGCT
>JSZA02000264.1 GCA_000785145.2 Candidatus Thiomargarita nelsonii | reverse complement strand
GTTGGAGTACAAAGCTTTAGCTTTGTCAGACAGTACAAAGCTAAAGCTTTGTACTCCAAAAAAAACAAATTGACAGCGTACTAGGAGGTTTGGACGAAAAGGAATAACTATGCCGATTTACGAATACGAACACATAAAAGAACCCTGTTCATTTGGCCAAATATTCGAGAAAAAACAATCAATTCATGATGAACCACTCACACAATGCCCCAAATGCTTTAATCCCGTGCGAAAACGTATTTCTCGCGTCGGCATCAACATCTCAAAAACCAACGCAGAAATTCGCGATCTTGGTTTTACCAAACTAATCAAACGAGATGATGGCGTTTATGAAAATGTCACACGACGACAAGGGGAAAGTCGCTACATGGAGGCGGGCAAACCTGAAACCTTACCAGATTTTTCAAAGACAATCAGCTAATAATGACAAACATTCCAGTCATCACCATAGACGGACCCAGCGGAGCCGGCAAAGGAACGGTTAGCCAAAGAGTGGCCAAACATTTGGGCTGGCATACGCTTGATAGTGGAGCCATGTATCGAGTTTTAGCTTTAGCGGCGTACCAACATGATATAGCATTAAAAAATGAAACCGCACTAGCAAACTTAGCCACCGATTTAAAAGTCCATTTTGAGCCCCTATCAAGTGGGACACAAGTTATCCTAGAAGGGCAAGACGTGTCGCGTGAAATACGCACTGAAAGCTGTGGTGCAGCAGCCTCACAAATCGCAACTTTACCTGCTATACGTCAAGCACTGTTAGTCCGACAACGGGCTTTTCGCCAAACACCAGGCTTAGTTGCAGACGGGCGAGACATGGGCACAGTGGTCTTTCCAGATGCCTCACACAAAGTTTTTTTAACCGCCAGTTGTGAAGAACGCGCAAATAGACGTTATAAACAGTTGAAAGAAAAAGGGATAGATGCTAAGCTTGCCGACATCGTGATAGAGATTACACAACGCGATAAACGTGACCGCACACGTACCATTGCCCCTTTGACGGCGGCACAGGATGCCCAAGTCATTGATACAACGGGAATATCAATTGAAAAAGTGGTCGCGTCTATTTTAGATAAAAAAAGCTAGTACGCTGTCAATGTTGTTTTTTTGGAGTACAAAGCTTTAGCTTTGTCAGGCAGTACAAAGCTAAAGCCTTGTACTCCAACACGTCAAGATAACTTTGACAGCGTACTAGTACACTGTCAATGTTGTTTTGTAGGGTGCGTCCTGGGCACAAATTAAGAGTCACGGTGCGTAGGACGCACCCTACATTACCCAAAAAAATAAAATTGACAGAGTACTAGGGACGTCCAAGATAAATCTTGAACTCCTATTTTTTAGGGTCACACTGTTTATTCTGTGTGAATGTCATTAATCAACCCACATTAATTACCTGTGGCTAAGAAATAAATCAGTGAATGGTAACTGAACACTGATAACTGATAACTTATAACTGATATGAGCGAAAGCTTTGCTGAACTTTTTGCAGAAAGTCAATCTGAAAAAAATATGAGGCCCGGTAGTATTATCAGGGGCCAAATCGTGGAGATACGTTCAGAAGTGGTCATCGTCAATGCTGGCCTAAAATCTGAAGGTGTCGTCCCAATTGAACAATTTTACAACGACAAAGGTCAACTTGAAGTTGAAGTCGGTGATGAAGTCGATGTTGCTTTAGATGCGGTAGAAGATGGATTTGGAGAAACCAAATTATCTCGTGAAAAAGCAAAACGTAATGCCGCTTGGGCAGCGCTTGAACATGCCCTTGACAACAAAGAAACCATTACAGGAATCATTACTGAAAAAGTCAAAGGCGGTTTCACCGTCCACATGAATGAGATCCGCGCCTTTTTGCCCGGCTCCTTGGTTGATGTGCGCCCAGTACGCGATACCACTTATCTCGAAGGTAAACCGCTAGACTTTAAGGTTATTAAACTTGATAAACGACGCAATAACGTTGTTGTTTCGCGCCGTGCCGTCGTCGAAACCGAGACTAATCAAGAACGTGAAACCTTATTGGAAAACATGCAAGAAGGCATGGTATTAAAGGGTGTTGTCAAAAACCTAACAGACTACGGCGCCTTTGTGGATTTAGGCGGAGTGGATGGTTTATTGCATATCACCGATATGGCTTGGCGGCGCGTCAGACATCCGAGTGAAGTCGTCACAGTGGGTGATGAAATCGACGTCAAAGTGCTCAAATTTGATCGAGAACGTGTCCGAGTCTCTTTGGGTATCAAGCAATTGGGCGAAGATCCGTGGCTCGACATTGCACGGCGTTACCCAGTGGCTACCCGCTTGTTTGGTAAAGTCACCAATCTAGCCGACTATGGTTGCTTTGTAGAAATCGAAGAAGGTGTCGAAGGTTTAGTGCATGTGTCAGAAATGGACTGGACCAACAAAAATATACATCCCTCTAAAGTCGTACAAGTTGGGGATGAACTCGAAATCATGGTACTCGACATTGACGAAGAGCGTCGCCGTATTTCCTTGGGTATCAAACAGTGCCATTCCAATCCGTGGGATGAATTTGCGGGCACCCATAATAAAAACGACAAAGTCGTGGGTCACATCAAATCGATTACCGACTTTGGTATTTTTATTGGCCTGCCAGGTGGTATTGATGGCTTAGTACACTTATCTGACATTTCTTGGAATCTCCCTGGTGAAGAAGCGATACGCAACTATAATAAAGGTGATGAAGTTGAGGCCGTTGTCTTAGCGGTGGATGCCCAAAAAGAAAGAATTTCTATGGGTATCAAGCAATTGGATCAAGACCCCTTTTCTAACTATATTGCACAAAATCCTAAAGGCAATGTAGTCAAGGGTGTCGTCACTGAGGTTGATAACAACAAGGCGCTCGTTAAACTGGAAGAAGAAGTAGAAGCTGTCTTACGAGTTCAAGAAATTGCGCGTGAGCGTGTTAATGATGCCCGTCAGCGATTAAAGGAAGGCGAAGAGATAGAGGCCAAGATCACTAGCGTAGACAGAAAAAAACGCTTAATAACCTTATCTATCAAGGCATTGCTTTCTGAAGAAGAAGAAGCGGCGATTCAAGACTATGGCAATTCACAAACCGAAGTCAGTGCCACTTTGGGGGATCTGCTCAAAGAACAGATGGAAAACAAAGAGTAAATACAGTTATCAGTAATCATATTGGTTGTTGTTTCGGGAATGGAGCGGATTTCCTCCCGTACTGTTACTGTTGTTTCGGAAATTTCGCTGCGCGGATTTAGCTCCGCTTACTTCGTTGCCCGAAACTATCGACTGGGTTTGTTGTTTCGGGAATGGAGCGGAGCGGATTTCCCGCAACGAAGTAAGCGAAGCTAAACTATCGACTGGGTTTGGTTGTTGTTTAGCTTCGCTGACTTCGTATCGTTCATTACGCGCTCCCGTAGGGAACTTTCTCGACTGGGTTTGGTTGTTGTTTCGGGCAACGAAGTAAGCGGAGCTAAATCCGCGCAGCGAAATTCCCGAAACAACTAATACTGATAACTGGCAACTGATAAATGAAAACTGATATGACAAAATCTGAACTGATCGAAGCGATTGCACAAAAACACACTCATTTATCCCAAAAAGATATTGATTTATCAGTTAAAACAATCCTAGAACTGATGGCACAATCTCTGGAAAAGGAAGAAAGGATAGAAATTCGTGGGTTTGGAAGTTTTTCTCTACATTATCGTCCTCCTCGAACGGGACGTAATCCTAAAACGGGTGAACCTGTCGATTTGCTTGAAAAATATGTCCCCCATTTTAAACCGGGCAAAGAATTACGACAACGAGTCAATAAAAAAGCCCGTCGTGTACGCATAAGATAACGTCTAAACCTCAGAGGTTTTAAAAACCTCAGAGGTTTGGGACAACATTAACGGCTCAAACAATGATTGATTTCTTATGGCTATTATTGCCACTGGCGGCAGCCTCTGGGTGGTTAGCGGCACGGCGTAAAGAGCGGCAACAAGCATCTGTTGACGATTTCAAGGGTTTGAATCATCAGCTTAATGATGAACCCGATAAACTGATTGATATTGTTATTAATCAAAAGCTAGACAATGAAACTCTTTTGGAATTAGGTATATTCTTTCGCCGCAAGGGTGAAATCAACCGCGCCATTCGCATTCACAAAAATCTCCTCAAGCATTCCACTGCACCCGCCCTATTTGAACTGGCTCAGGATTATCGTTATGCCGGTTTACTGGATAGAGCCGAAAAATTATTTCAAAAACTAAGCCGCTTCAATAGCCATAAAACCTTAGCCTTGCGTCAATTACAGGCACTTTACCAGCAAGAACACGATTGGAAAAAAGCCATCCGCACTGCACAACAAATCGCGGAACCGACACACACAGAAATTGCCCAATATTACTGTGAACAAGCCGAAGAATATCAACAAGAAAGAGAGAGTGAGGCAGCACAACAAGCTATACAAAAAGCCTTAAAAACCGATCCCAACTGTGCCCGTGCCAGTTTATTAAAAGGTCAACTCGCCTTGGAAAGGGGAGAAACCAAGCAAGCTATTCTCGCCTTCCAACGGGTGGAACAACAAGACCCTGATTACATTTCTGAGATAATCACGCCTTTGCAAACTTGTTACCAAGGACAAGAGTTTACGCACTATTTGCGCCATCTCTTAGAGCATCATGCAAGTATCAAATCCATGTTGGCATTGGCAAATATTATCAAACAGCAAGAGGGAGATTCACAATTATTTGATTTTATTGTAGAAAAAATACAAAACTCTCCTCCGTCACTACATGGACTTGATCTGCTGCTTGATTTAGCCTTATCCAAAAAGGATTCCATCAGCCGCGATTATTTGTTATTATTGAAAGAGATAAGTACACAATTGTTGAAAAATGAACCCGCCTACAAATGCACTCATTGCGGATTGACAACCCGAAAATTGTACTGGCAATGCCCAAGTTGTCACGAATGGAATACAGTCAAACCGCTGTGAATTTTATGTTGATGCAAACTTTTACAATCAATGCCTTTCCAGTATTGGCGATTATTTTTGCCCTGTTGGCTGCCATTTTTCCCGAATGGTTTCTCCCTTTATCTGAATGGATACTGTTATTGTTGGGCTTTATCATGTTCACAATGGGGATGACTCTTCGCGTCGCCGATTTTTCACGGGTATTAAAAATGCCAATAGTCGTCGCTATTGGTGTCGTGATGCAATTTTTGCTCATGCCCCTATTCGGTTGGATATTAGCTTGGGCATTTCAACTTCCGCCCCTTTTGGCAGCCGGACTGATTTTAGTGGGCAGTTGCCCAGGTGGAACCGCTTCTAATGTCATTTGCTTTCTAAGTCGAGGCGATGTGGCACTTTCTGTCACCTTAACGGCGATTTCTACTTTGTTGGCATTTTTAGCCACTCCCTTTTTAACTTGGCTTTATGTCGGAGAAAGTATCGATGTACCTGTTTTAAAAATGTTAGTCACTATTTTAAAAATTGTACTACTTCCAGTGCTGCTGGGAATTGTGATTAACACCTATTTTGGTCAACATTTAGAGCGTATTAAAACGGTATTGCCGGTTTTGTCCGTACTGACGATTGTGATAGTCATCGCCATTGTCACGGCACTCAACGTGGATAATTTCAAGCAATTGAGTTTATTGATAGTCATCGCAGTGATGTTGCATAATCTCTTGGGATTAGCCGCTGGCTACTTTATAACGCGCAGGCTTGGTTATGATATCCAAACCGCCCGCACCCTGGCTATTGAAGTCAATGCCATTAAGTTAAGGTTTTTTTGTAGGGTGGGTAGGGGCAATCCCTTGTGGTTGCCCGCGCAACATCGTTATGGGACGCCCAACCCACCAT
>JSZA02000299.1 GCA_000785145.2 Candidatus Thiomargarita nelsonii | reverse complement strand
CTATAATTGGGTGCATGACAACATTCAATTCATACCGACTTATGGCTCAATCCAAGGGAGCCAAATGACTTTGGAGACAAAGAGCGGAAATGCCTTTGATACCGCCAGCTTACTCATTGCATTACTCCGAACCTCGGGGATACATGCCCGTTATGCCTATGGCACCGTGCGAATTCCCATTAACCAAGCCAAGAATTGGGTAGGCGGAGTCACATCACCAGAAGCCGCGATGCAAATACTCGGTCAAGGCGGCATTCCGACGGCGGGTTTAGCGCAAGGTGGCGTGATTAAGTTTTTGAAGTTGGAACATATTTGGGTAGAGGCTTGGGTAGATTTCTTTCCGAGCCGAGGGGCTAGACATAAAACGGGTGATAGTTGGGTGCCGATGGATGCCTCTTTTAAGCAATATGAATTTAGCGAAGGGATGGATATTCAAGGCAATGTGCCGTTTGATGCTGAAGGTTTTGTAGATCAAATTGTCAATACTGCCCAAATTAATGAAGATGAAGGCTGGGTTTCTGGAATAGAGCAAACTTTCATGGAAACCACGCTGCAAAACTACCAAACACAAATGGAAGCGTATATTAATGATACGAATCCTGAAGCGACGGTAGGAGAAGTGCTAGGCACGCAAAATATTATTCCATCTAATCGCCCTATTTTAGCGGGGAGTTTACCTTATCCTGTGATGGCTAAAGCAGGGTTCTTTCAAGAAATCCCATCAAATTTGCGTAAAGAATTTCAATTTAATCTTTATGCCTCAGACATGGATAGAATGTTGGAAAATCCTGTTTTTAGTTTGAGAAAAAGTTTACCAGATTTAGCGGGCAAACGTTTAACTTTGTCTTTTGAGCCAGCATCTGAGGCGGATCGTCAAGTAATTGAAAGTTATTTGCCCCAAGTGCCAGAGGGAGAAGAATTAGATCCCAATGACTTACCCAATTCGCTGCCCGGCTATTTGATTAATTTAAAGGCGCAATTTAAAATTGATGGCGAGATTGTTGCCGAAAGTAGTGGCTTCAAGATGGGACAAGAATTGAGTAGTACGACGGGGATTAGTCGGTTGACAGGTGGCTGGCATTTGGCGACTAATAGGCCGATTGCTGGAGAGTTTTATGCGTTTGGGCTGGATTTGCAAGGGATTAGTGCCAAACAACTTGAAACGGTAAAAAATAGGATGGAAAGCGTTAAGGCTCAACTTGAGGCTCAGCAATTTGAAGGGCTGACTAAGGATAGTCTTGTTGGTGATATGCTGTATGCCGGCGCGTTGAGCTACTTTGCAGCTAATGATATGAATTTGAAAATGCTCAATCGAGTGGGGCAAGCGTTGGCTTACCGTCAACCCTCTTTTGGCACCTTTTCTACAAATCTGATACCCGTTTATAGTTTTGGTGTGCCGCGACAGGTTAAAATGAGTGGAATTTTAGTTGATATGGATGCGATGGCTCAATCCTTGTGGGCTAAAAATAATGATGCCGAGATAAGTCGAACTGTGGGACAACAGGTGGGTATGATGAGTTCGGCTTGGGAACATCGGATGCCTGAGTTGTTGTTTACTGATGATGAGCATCCTGGTGAGGCGGTGTCGGCAGTGAAGGCTCTCGCTATAGCTTCTGCTGAAGGACAACGGATTTATACTGTGACAGCCGAGAATGTGGATGCGGTGTTGCCAGCGTTAAATATTGCTATTGAGGTGAAGGATGAGATTCGTGCGGCGGTGGCGGTTGGAAGAGTGGCGACGGTTTCTCAGAATAATATTAGCGTTGGTGATTGGACGGGTGTGGGGTATATTATTGCCTCACCGGAGACTGGGGCTCAATGCCATTAAGTTAAGCATAAATGCGTTTTTTTTGTAGGGTGGGTAGAGCGGTTCGAAACCCACCAACTCGTTGAAATTTTTAACAATGGTGGGTTTCGCTCTCGCTCTACCCACCCTACAAAAAAACCTTAACTTAATGGCATTGAGACTGGGGCTGGGGCTTATCGGATTAGTGGGGGAGAAAACGGAGCAGTATTAATGTTGCTTTTCGGAGGAGCATTGATATTAGTCCTTGGTTTATTTTTTTCACTTGGATGGATGATTGCAATAGGAACATACCTGTTTTTTATACTAGGAGTATCCGCGGTTGTGGTAGATGGGTGGAGAGATCAATATTTAGAATTCTCTATTGATGATCCTTGGGAACAGTTGGATGCCAGTGCAAATTTTATAGCATTATTTTTTTTAATGGCGATCTTTTTTAATGTAGCTTTTCTTGGTTTTACATTTCATTTTGCGTTGTGGGTATCTACTATTGTAGGACTCTATTTATTTCTCCGATATTTCGTTCCTTTACTTTTAACTGAGAGAAATACACAGTATGACAGAAAATTCTCTTTGCTTGTTTAAGCACTCACCATTCGCCTATTCCTTTAGCTCCCCACTAAGTGGAAAAACCTCGTTAAAATAGTTTGTTTTTACCCCCCCCTTTTTTTTCTAGGGGGGCAATATCGCTTAAGTAGTCAACTCACTTGAAAAAAACATCAACATAGTATTGTCATTTGATGAGCTTAATTTTAGCATTGAATATTGAGTCTCACAGTGGCGACACTCAATTTTGAGAAATCAATATGGAAATTTGTTCAATTTTTTTAAAAACTGATCATCCTTTATACGGAGTGATTTTCGCCACTTTAATAGGGATAAACTTTTACTTTTCGAGAGCAAAAAATAAATTTCCTCAATATTCGCAATTTTTTTTGAGATTCGTTGGGGCTTTGCTGATCGCAATGGGAGGAGCAGCAATTATTGGAGAAATAACAAATTCAATGAATATATTTAAGCTTGAGCGTGCTTTTATTGTTATTTTTGCATTTGCATTGTTTTTTATATTTTTGTTCATATACTTAAAAAAAATAATAAAATTAATAGATAATAAGGTTTTTGCGTTAGGACTTCGCACATTAATCGTCGGAATATCAGGATGGACATTTTACTGTTGGATCGAAAATCTGGGGAAATAAGCAAGCGTAGCCTGGAATATCATTCCGTGTAGGGTGCGTCCTACGCACTTCAATCTGCACCCTCAATCCACACACCCGACTGACTAATCAGAACGAAGTCGAAACCACTTGCAATAAGTCGCGACAACGCCGTACTTAAAATATAAGCACTCAAACCGCGACACTCAAACAACAAGCACCTGCCCGCCTCAATTATGCAACGACATATTGAAGCCGCAATTTAAAATTGATGGCGAGATTGTTGCCGAAAGTAGTGGCTTTAGGATGGGGCAAGAATTGAGTAGTACGACGGGGATTAAACCCGGTTAATAGGTGGCTGGGCTATGGCGACTAATAGGCCGATTGCTGGAGAGTTTTATGCTTTTGGGATTGATTTACAAGGGATCAGTGCCAAACAACTTGAGACTGTGAAAGCTCGGATGGAAAGCGTTAAGGCTCAACTTGAGACTCAGCAGTTTGAGGGGCTGACTAAGGATGGTCTTATTGGTGATATACTGTATGCTGGCGCGTTGAGCTACTTTGCAGCTAATGATATGAATTTGAAAATGCTCAACCGAGTGGGGCAAGCCTTGGCTTATCGTCAACCGTCTTTTGGAACTTTTTCTACGAATCTGATACCCATTTATAGTTTTTGCGTGCCACGACAGGTGGAAATGAGTGGGATTTTGGTTGATATGGATGCGGTGGCTCAGTCATTGTGGGCTAAAAATAATGATGCTGAAGTGAGTCGGACAGTGGGACAACAAGTGGGCATGATGCTTTCGGCTTTGGAACATCGGATACCTGAGTTGTTGTTTACTGATGATGAGCATCCTGGGGAAGCCGTTTCCGCCGTCAAAGCACTGGCAATCGCTTCTGCTGAAGGACAACGGATTTATACTGTGACAGCCGAGAGTGTGGATGCGGTGTTGCCAGCGTTAAATATTGCTATTGAGGTGAAGGATGAGATTCGTGCGGCGGTGGCGGTTGGAAGAGTGGCGACGGTTTCTCAGAATAATATTAGCGTTGGTGATTGGACGGGTGTGGGGTATATTATTGCCTCACCGGAGACTGGGGCTGGGGCTTATCGGATTAGTGGGGGGAGTAATGGGCCGACTATTCTGGTTTTTTTGCAGGATATTTTGCCGCACTCACAATTCTAGCGTTCGTAATACCGGGAGGACTTTTTGTGGGGCTGTTTTTTTTGTGGATAGCACTTTCCTTTGCAGCACTAGGAAATACATGGGCGTATGTAGATGATGAATATGATGTTTTACTTTTCCAAGCCTTGTGTGGAGCTTATATGGCTCTTGCTTTGTTTGAAATAATAGGTGTCGTAATGATATTTCATGGTTTTTTAGCCGCTGCACCTCTTCTTTTTTATGTTCTAGCAATTGTTTTGTTTGCTTACACATATACTAATTTTTTAGGTTATACTCCGTGTACCCCACCAGGAATAACACGACACAATGAAAAGAAAAATAGACTACTAAGTTTAGAAAGTAATCAAAAGCCCACCTTTCACATTCGAGAAAGGAGTGCTGTTTGTGTCCTGTGAAGCGGTTGCCATTATCTCCAGTCCTTTTGTTTTTGGATTAGTTATAATTACCTTGTTCTCGGTGTTGAGGGAAAAAGAAGTGATTATCGGGGTTAAAATGCTTATTACCCTAATTAAATTAGCAGGTATTATTTTTGCATTAAGTGGGTTATTATTGCAAATCTTTGGTGATTCAAACGAGTTAAGACAATTGGGTATGTCACTCTTTATCACTGCTCAATCGTTCATTGTAGTGGCTTTAAGCACACTAGCAAAGCGAGGGTAGCGAGCGTAGCCTGGGTGCGCCAAGCTAAGCGAGCGTAGCCTGGGTAAAATATAAATATTGTAGGGTGGGTTGGGGCAATCCCTTGTGGTTGCCCGCGAGACGAAGTGGCGGGACGCCCAACCCACCATTTATCATAAAATTGGTAGCAAACTCCACCTGAATTAATGTAGCGTGCGTCCTACGCACCGTCTTCTCACATAAAAATCCACATTGATTTCTCACGAGCCGATGGCATTCAGATTGTGGTTGAATGCCTCAAAAAATCTCCCCTAATTTCCACAACCACTCTTATAAAAAAACGGGTCACGCCCAATCCGTCAAATCAAAAACTTCATTACACTAAAGAGTCAAAGAAATAAAAACGACTAACAAATAACAATTTTTTATATAACAATTAATTATATTAAATACAAAATGGAATGCTTCATATTATTAGCAGGGACAAGTAAAAACACCTTTTTAAAGAGATAAACTGTTTTGACATCTTCCTGCAAATAATAACACTCTTTTTTAAAAACATTAAAAAATAATCTATTAAAATTAATGAATTATTTAATTCAAATTAACTTAGTACAACGGATTTGGGGAATAAACGGATTTAAAAATAGCTTGCCCACTACCTATATGCCCACCACTTCGTTTCTTTAAATCTTCCCGCATATTAGCCTCTTCAGCTTCTGTTCTCGTTTTTATTGGGATGGTGATTTGGTTCGAGAAAATGAGATTCGTAAGCGGTATATTGAAGCGTTGAAAGCGGCAGATGAGCATGATTATGGACCACTTTTGGAGTTTGTGCGTTCTTGAGTGGGTGTGTTTGTTTTTTTACTTCCGCAGGCACAAGTATTGGACTCAGGGGAAGCATATAGCTCCGTTAGAAAGGTGTGAATCAGCTCGGAATCGTATAGTTCCGTCAATAAGAACTTGGTTCCGAGCGAAGCGTATAGCCCAATAAGAATTTGTGTTGTTCAGTTAGTTAGGAAGCGTATGATTCCGTTTTGACAGAATGAGACTATTTATCACACTTATGATTATGAATTTCTTCCAAACGTCTCAAAAAATCTTGAACCTCTGGGGTTAATTTACCTTCTTGTGCCATCTGTTTTGCCACCGCTTTTTCTTCAGAAAGCATTTGATTTCTTCCCCACTGAATATCATCTTCCCGTAAATTAAGTCGATCTTTCATAAGCTCAAGTAAAGTCGATTGGTTAA
>JSZA02000261.1 GCA_000785145.2 Candidatus Thiomargarita nelsonii | reverse complement strand
AATTATTATAGGTGGCTTGCTGGCAAGTGCTGATAGATTTCCTGACACGGTATTAAAAGAAGAAATCTTACATGGCATTATCGCCTTTGGCGGTGGCGTTCTGATTGCCGCCGTCGCCTTTGTGCTTGTGCCTAAGGGAATGGCATTATTTTCCATTCCTGCCCTGAGCTTGACATTCTATATTTAACGTTTCAAGATATTGCCCCAATGTCCAAACTAAAAAATCATTGGAGCCCTCCTTTGGGGCAATGCCATTAAGTTAAGCAGAAATACGTTTTTTTTGTAGGGTGGGTAGAGCTTCGCTACACCCACCAAATCGTTGAAACGAAGATCCGGGCGTCAATTTATAACAATGGTGGGTTGGGCGTCCCGCCACTTCGTTGCGCGGGCAACCACAAGGGATTGCCCCTACCCACCCTACAAAAAAACCTTAACTTAATGGCATTGAATGGTTTTATGGGGGCACTCACCGCGACTATTATGCCCGGCGTTGATATACGTCTGCGTTATCAAGATATTTCCATGGTTTCCAATGAAACCAGCTTTTTTCTCGAATTTTCCACTAACTTCCGACTTCAACCCAAACGAGACAGAGGTGCTCGTTATCTTGAACAATTACGTGGACAAGGGGGAATATTTGTCCAACCATTTCTGGATAAAAATGATAATGGCGTACACGATGGCAGCGAAGAAATTTATACAAAACACGCAGATTTATTGCTACTTTTGAATAACAAGCCCGTTTCAACATCCCAGCTTCGAGTCCAATGCCACCTTCGTTAAGGGCAACCATAAAGGATTGCCCCTACATCAAATGCGGTCCTTTGTAGGGGCAATCCCTTGTGGTTGCCCTTAACGAAGGTGGCATTGAGCTTCGAGTCACCAACCAAGGTATTTATACACAAATGACACCCGGCACCTACCGCCTTGATCTTGATCCCGCTGGATATCCAATAGGAGGTATGCTTCCCACAAAATCCTACGCAGTGCATGTCACAGCGGGAGGTTATACTAGCATTACCGTTCCATTCAGCGTCTCCTATAGCATCGCCGGCACCGTACAAGATAATCAAGGAAATCCAATAAGCGGAGTAAAAGTAGAAGCCGTTCCAGTTGAAAAAGGCAACAAATCATTTGCCATAACCAACGGAGCCGGTATTTTCTTCGTGGACAATGTGCGACAGGGCGTATATAAAATGTTGCTTGATGGAGAATCAGCCAATGCCGATACCATCGAGATCACTCCTGACTCTGAATTGATTGTGGAAATTAATTTAAAAAAAGCCAATTCTTTGCAAATAGAATAGATAGAATTGAAAAATTTATAGAAATCCTATTTGTTTCTCGTTCCCACGCTCTGCGTGGGAATGCCTTGCTGGACGCTCCGCGTCCTATATAGTGTAGGGTGCGTCCTACGCACCGTTTTTTTTATGTAAACTATTAATTTAAATTATTTTTTTTATTTTACCCCGCCTTTTCAAATCCCCACAAAAACACGCTATTTTGACTTTGATGGGTTTAAATCCGCGTAATCTGTGTAATCGGTTTAATCCGCGATTCAAGGTCTTAAAGTTTCGGCAACCGTCTCAATTTGACATAATCCAGTAAACCATCTAAATCTTCTTGAGTTGACCAAAGCACGCCGTGTTCTGACATAAAGTCTAACACTTTTTCCGCAAAACCCTCATAACTGAAAAACCAGATACGCATTAATTCGGGTTCTCGATCCTGCTTAACGACTTCAGCCTTGTCCAATAATTTACGAATATCAGTTATACTCGCCTTGTGGTTTTGTTGCCACTTACTTTCTGCTACCCACTGTTCAATCCCAGCACCCGCATGAATATCAATCTCCGTGTCGGCACCTGGTCCTAAACGCTCCCTCAAGCGTACATAATGAAATCTCGGTACTTTGATGTCTTCATCCTGATGAAAAAAGTGTCCCGGTAAAGTTTGTCGCTGGGCATTGTGGAGGATTTGAGCCATATAGACTTCGGCTAAATAGCCTTTTAAATCACTGATTTGCTTTTTTATTTTTTTATACTTGTATTCAAAATCTTCTCTAACCGTGGCTTCATCTTGCCCTTCAACTTCGATACGTCCCCAAACTTGTAAAAACTCCAATAAAATTGGATCTTTAATCTTACGAAACCAGCCGCCGAGTTCCAAATAATCCACCAAATCACCACGCGACAACTTAATCAAGACTTCACGAATTTTCTCCAAAGAAACCGTTTGAAAATCTTTCTCTAATAGTGCTTGTTGAATTTGCTTTAAGTCAATTTTGTCACCTTTTTGTATGGCAGACAAATACAAAACCCATTTAGTAATACCATACTCATTAATCCGTTCCAACCAACGACTAATTTGATCGTTTAATTCTCCCCAGATAAATCCAGAGGATAAGTCTATTGCTAGGATTGTATTTAAATCGTCTTCGGTTAAGATTGCTTGATTCAATTCAGCGGCTTGTTCTACCACGGCATTGAGATAAAATGGATTGCCACCACAACGCTTGACTATTACCGGAACGATTTCTTGAGAAACGGTCACATTATTATGATGAGCCGCTCGGCAAACCAATTCGCTACCCCAATAATCAGTTAAAGCCTTAATTGGCTTGCTACGAAAGCGTCCAAACAGCGAGCCTCGTCCTAAAATTTCTCGCCCCAAAATACTCATGGTTGAGCCGGTGATAAAATGGGGACAAGTACGTGATTCAACCACATCTTGCATATAGCCAACCACATCAAATTTATATTGAGGTAGGCGGGTGTTTTGAAATTCGTCTAGGAACATGACGATGGTGCTATCATCAGAATCTGAAACATGACGAGGATGGGAAAGTGCCGATTGTTCCGGGATGGTAACATCTTGAGCGAGAATACTCTCAAAAAATTCAAAGGCATTTTTAAAACCTTTAGTCATTGGCAGTTTATTATGGATAATTTCTTTTAAGTGAGCTCGCGTGATCTCTTTTTCTGACAAAATCTTTGGTGAGCGCAAACGAAAAGCCACATACCAGCGCATGAAATTTTCCACATATTTAGTGGCAAAATGCCAGTCATCTTTGAAGGTATCTGGAAAACTATAATAAACCGGCACCACCGCTTTTGGATCGAGATGATCCTGCTCAAAAAACAAACGATTGACTACTCGTTTAAAAATTTCTGTCTTACCCATGCGACGTTGTCCCAAGAGCACTGTCGATCTGGCGCGACGAGTCCGTGCCTTTAGGGCGGTTTGATATAAGTCGTCTAAAAATTCTTGACGATCCGTGTAGATTTCTTCCGGTACTGATGGTTTGACAGCCCAATTGGTTTTCATGGTCATTTTATTTTAAATCTCCGTTTAGTGACATAGTTTAACATCATTTATTTGGACGTCCAAGATAAATCTTGGACTCCTGTTTACTTTACAAACCAGTCCAGATACATTGTTAGTTTACCTGCTAGAAAATAGTTTATAAATTGATGTAGTGAACGTAGTCTTCCTGTTGCTCCCGATTTGACTTCAATTGGGATGATTTTGTTGCCGTGTGCTAGAACAAAGTCCACTTAGGCATTAGATTGTTTGTTTTCCTTGACCCAAAAATGTGGATTAAATAATGTAGAATGTTGGCTTGCTAGTAATTCTTGACCAACTAAATGTTCTATTATTCGTCCCCCATAAACGGTATTTAAGTCTTTTGTACCAAAAATTTCTGTCTGTAAACCAGAAAAGTAGTTTACTAAACCAGTGTCTAGTAATTGTAGTTTTGGTGATTTTTTAAAGTTTGGTGTCAGTGGTAGCTGGGTTGCTGTGGTTGGGTATATTCGTTGTAATAGCAATGCTTTTTCTAGCATTTGCATGGCCCCAAAACCAGCCATTTTGAGACGGTTTCCAGCTTCATGAAAGGCACTTTGAATGACATGACGAATTATTGGAGTCTGGGAATCTTTGGATGAATATTTTTCTACGTCATCCATGGTTTGAGCTGTATTATATCTTGTGATTCTGCATAGAGTTCTACTATTTCTGGCATCCCTCCAATCAGGGTATAACGATGAAATAGTTTAAGTAGCTTGTCATGAGCAAAGGCTGGTAGTGGTATTCGTTCAAGCATCTGTGCGGCTTGGGTTTCACCAATCGCTTGTAGAAATTCTTCATAAGACAGGGGATGCATTTGTAGATATTCTACACGCCCTACTGGAAAACTGATATGCCGATTCAGAAGACTTTCTAGCAAGGAACCTGCTGCAATCACATATAAATCTTTAACGTCTTCATAAAAGTAACGCAGCATGGCAACCGCTTTGGGTGAATTTTGGATTTCATCAATAAATAATAAGGTGTTTGATTGTTGTCTTTCCTTACCACTCAGAAAAAAAATGGCCTCTACGAGTTCGTTAATATTATAATCTTGTTCAAATAAACGAAAGTCCTCACTATGTTCGAGGTTGAGGTAAATATATTGCTTAAAGTTATCTGCGAATATGGATATTACCGTCGTTTTGCCTACCTGCCGCGCTCCACGCAAAATTAATGGTTTGCGGTTTTTCTTTTGAGCCCAGCGTCTCAGTTCTTTTAGTATAGTTCGTTTAAACATACATTGATAAAAACAGCAATCAAAAAATTTGATTAAATTCCAAAGCTAAAGCTTTGGACTCCAAAAAATTATCAAGTTTGACAGAATATTAGTATATTGTCAATTTTCAGGTTTTTAATCCGTGTCATCTAACATCCTTGTAGATAAATCATGATACCCAATACCGACAACGAAGATACCTTACGTCAAGCCATTTATAACAATTATAGCGTTAATGAAGACACATATCTCGAAGAATTGCTAAGTGTTAGCCCGTATCACCAGTCATGCCACCGAACTCGTTAAACAAATCCGTGCCAGTCGTCTTGCCAAAGAGGGCGTAGAAGCCTTTCTCCAACAATACCGTTTGGAGACACAAGAAGGGAGCCGAGGTAGCGAATAAGCTGATCAAAGATAATTTCAGTGCCGCCCATTGGGAAAAATATTTGGGGCAAAGTCCCTCTTGGTTGGTTAACGCCTCTACTTGGGGCTTAATGCTCACCGGTTATGTAGTCGATGAACAATTCGATAACAAACCCGCTGCTCTGTTCAAGCATTTAATCACTCGTCTGGGTGAGCCAGTGATACGCACAGCGATCTTGCAAGCCATGAAATTGATGGGGCGTCAATTTGTACTGGGGCGCACACTTGAGGATGCCTTTAAACATAGTCGCTCAGACAGCAGCTATACCTTTGATATGTTAGGAGAAGCCGCTTTGACTCAAGCGGATGCTGAGCGTTTTATCATAATGCTATTGCTACCTTGGGGCAACGTCCAGAGAATAGCTTTAGTGTCTCTATTAAATTATCGGCACTGCATCCGCGCTATGAGCGTGCCAAGCGGGAGCGAGTTCTCAAAGAATTGGGAGACAAGCTGTTAAACTTGGCCCCGTGCATCACTCACCCCGAAAGGTGGAACACTGCCCAAGGCCAGTCTTCAGAACGGTACGTGAGACTTTCGCGCTCATACAGCTCCTCGGCTTAGCATAGTCCATTTGCTAAGTAACATATTTCAATAACGTGTTACAAATTGTGCGTGTGGCCTTTTAGACCAAAGTCTGCTATGCCCAAGAACTTTAATGCCGTAGCTGACTGATTACTAAGGTAAGCTCGTAAATGTTAATTACTACGCTTATCCCCAACCTACCGTTATCGTGTAGGTCATTTCAGATTTCGTACAGGAGGAGTTTTCTGTTTCTTATCCTCCTTGCTGTGGGTTTCCTTCGTTACTGTGTCCTTGTCCCTACTTATTATCCCTGGGTCATTTCCCAGTCTAAGTATCTTTGAGCTACCCTTATTCATTTCAGGCCCCTTTCTCATCTTAGCTATATCGGGGTATTTTTGCCTCAACTTCAGGTGATACAAACACACCTTTCTTAACTAGCTCATCATACTCTCTTGTACCCTTACACAATTTCCGCTTTTGTTTCCCATGTTCTCGATGGATTTTGTCATGGCAATGTATATGCACTAACACCAGGTTCTCATATTTGCACAGTCCGCCG
>JSZA02000259.1 GCA_000785145.2 Candidatus Thiomargarita nelsonii | reverse complement strand
AGTACAAAGCTAAAGCTTTGTACTCCAAAACGTCAAGATAACTTTTTTTTTTGGAGTACAAAGCTTTAGCTTTGTAATAACTAAAATGTACGATTTACCCCGTGAAAAATTGTGTGAACTGCTCGATCATTATAGTATAATAATAATCGAAGATGCAGAACGTTGTGAATCCCTACTACGCAATGCCTGTGGTGATGAATACAAACGAGCAATCTTTGTATTGGTCAATGCGATAAGAGAGGGCGTGGTTAAAGAAATCTCAAATTTGCCACAAAGTTTGTTAAACGATGAAGAACTCAATCGTTTAGCACAACATTTACATGAAAATTTGTGGTTAGATAAAAGTGCCGCAGATTGGGCGGTAGAAAGTTGGACACTTGCTCTTAAAGGCAAAAAACAATTTTTTGAAAAAGATTTAGTCAATCTGCCAAGCCCCGCCCAAGTCGCAACGCCCACCAAAGCACTTTCTCCCATCAATCCTTTGGACTATCTACGTTTACTCTGGTGGATTTTTAATAGTCCTCAGCAATTACAAGCCTATCGGCAAGTTTTTGGCCAAGAGGATGAAAAGCGTGTAGGCAATTGGCTGGTGAGCACTCTAATATGGTGGCCTTTGTTAGTGTCACTCCTGATATTAGAACAATCGCTGACTAAAATAGGGATGCTAGAAATTTATATAGGGCTCACTGTAGGCTGTTGGATTTTAACGGGATGGTTCAAAATAAATCAGAATATGGCCATTAGCTTAGCGTTTTTGATGTCAATCTGCCTAACTGTCTTGGTATCAGTGAGTGTGGCAAATATCGTTATGGCAGGATTCTTATGGCTTAGCCTAGTTGTTGGCGTGGCAGTCATTATGGCCAGTTTAATAGCGGTGATCGTGGCAGGGGATGTCGCTGTTGTTGTAGCGGTTTTAGTTTCAATTGGAGTAGCCATTGGTATAGCAGTGGGTGTAGCACTCTTGCTTTCGGACTTTATGGTGGGCTTGTTGGCGGGTAGTGCAGCGGGTTTAATCGCCAGTATCGTGATGGAATTTGTGGCAAATGTCGTCGGAGATGCCATCAAAAATACTTTAAAAACAGGCATTCCCTCTTTCTTAGCCCGCCTAGCTTTTGTGTTGCTGATTATCACTCACTTATCTTTTATAGGGTTATATTTACACCCTTATTTTTAATATGGACGTCCAAGATAAATCTTGGACTCCTATATCGTTGAATTAAGTTTTTATTTGAAATAAATACATACAACTATGAATGACTTTCCCCGTCAACAATTATCTGATCTCATCAAAGTTCATGGCACAATCTTGGCTAAAGAGCCCGAGCGGTGTGAATCTTTACTACACGAAAAATGTGGCAATAATTACAAGCTGGAAATTTTTGTGTTAATCAATGCGATTAAAGGAGGAGTAACTCAGGGCTTATTAAAGCCGCCACGCCATTCATCACAAGAGGCTTGGGCTGCCAATTTAACGGAGCACTTATATAATAATCACTTAGCCTTTTTGGGTTTAGAAAAAGAGGTTGCTCAATGGGCGGTAGAAAGTTGGGGACTGGTTTTATCCCAAGAAGCAACCCCCCCCAAACCGCTTTCTGCCATGAATCCTATTGATTATATGCGTTTACTTTGGTGGATTTTAGTCAGTCCTCAGCAATTACAAATCTATCGGCAAGCCTTTGGTGAAGAAGATGAAAATCGTGTTGGCAAATGGCTCGTAAGCAGCCTAATCTGGGGGCCTTTAATGATGCCTATCTTGGCGGCAGGATTGGGCCTCTTGTGGTTTGTACCCCAGGATTGGCCGTCGAGCGTTTATCTACTATTCACGCTTTTATTAATAGGATGTTGGCTATTAACGGGATTGGTGGGAAATGTGGGTGAAGGCAGCGTGATGGGCAACGTAGCCTTTGGTGTGATGTTCGGCATGATATTTGGCGTTGTATATGTTGTGGCCATTGTTATAGCCTTTTTAGTGGCGATTGACGTCGCAACTGATCAAGCGTTTGGAATAGGATATGTGCTCGCTTATGTTGTCGCTTTTTATATGGCCTATGTTGTGGCAGTTGGTGTAGCGATGGCAGTCAGAGATACTGTCACAAATAGTTTAATCAGTGCTACACCTTCTACCTTAGTTCGCATTGCTTTCTTGTTGCTGGTTGTCGCTGATCTGTTTTTGTTCTGGTTTTGCTTTTTGGGGGGCGAACAGTTTTTAGTCGAAAAAGCGATGGGGGGTTAAGCCGCAATGCCATATCGTGTCGGGCAACCACAAGGGATTAAGGGCAAACCCGATAGGGTAGCCCCTACAACGGTATGATGTAGGGGCAATCCTTTATGGTTGCCCTTAATTTAATGGCATTGGGTTAAGCCGTCGTAAACAAGGATGCTTGTAATAAGCTTTGCGTATAGGGATGTTGAGGATGATTGAATAATTGTTCGGTTTCTCCCTGTTCAATAAATTGTCCGTGACGCATGACAAAGATACGGTGAGAGATTGCCCGAATGACTTTTAAATCATGGCTGATGAATAAGTAACTGATTTTGTGTTTTCGCTGTAAATTGATTAATAATTCAATCACTTGCTTTTGCACTGATACATCCAATGCGCTGGTGGGTTCATCTAACAAAATCAATTGGGGTTCTAAAATGACGGCCCGTGCAATGGCGATACGCTGGCGTTGTCCGCCGGAAAATTGGTATGGATAGCGCGATAATATATTCTCTTCTAGCCCGACTTCGTTGAGTATTGAAAGGATACGCTCACGACGCTTGAATGCAGGAAAATGGATTTTCAAGCCTTCGCCGATAATTTGTTCCACCGTCTGGCGGGGCGATAAGGATGAGTAAGGGTCTTGAAACACGACTTGAAAATGACGGCGCAAGCGACGTAATTGGCGGGGGGGTAATTGATCTAAACGCTGATTGGCAAACTGAATCATACCCGTGCAATTTTGTAGGCGCAACAAACATAAGCCTAATGTCGTTTTACCTGAGCCAGATTCGCCCACTATTCCCACTGTTTCGCCCGGAAACAATTGCAGATTAATATCATCAACGGCTTTCACTTCACTGACATTGCGTTTAAGAAATTGCTTTTGCGTAAAATAACAACGAATTTGTTTGCCCTCCAATAAAGGGGGAGTGTCAGCACTATAATCATAATCGGTTTGGATTCTTTCCGGTTGACTATTCAGTAAATGTTGTGTGTAAGGCTGTTCAGGTTGTTTAAACAATTTATCGACGGTGGCGGACTCAACCAGCCTACCTGCTTGCATGACGTAAATGCGCTCGGCAAAGCGTTTAACCAGATTTAAATCATGGCTAATTAATAGCACTGCTGTCTGAAACTCTTTTTGCATTTCTTCTAATAATTCAATGATTTGTAATTGAATTGTGACGTCAAGTGCTGTCGTCGGTTCATCGGCAATCAATAATTTAGGTTTGCAAGCTAAAGCCATAGCAATCATAACCCGTTGGCGTTGCCCCCCAGATAAGGTATGTGGATAAGCATCAAAACGTTTATGGGGTTCAGGAATCCCAGTGCGTTCCAATAGTTCTAGCATACGACGGCGAGCGGCTGATTTGCTTAATCCTTCATGTAGCAACAAGGGCTCCATCAATTGAGTGCCGATGGGATAGACAGGATTTAGTGATGTCATCGGCTCTTGGAAAATCATGGCAATTTCTTTGCCCCGTAAACGACGCAATTGTGCTTTTTTCAGTTGGAGCAAGTCTTGTTTTTGAAATTGAATCGAGCCGCTGGGATAGTTTACTTGATCTTGTAATAATTGTAGGATGGATAATGCCGTCACAGATTTACCTGAGCCGGATTCTCCGACTAAGGCTACTTTTTCGCCAGCATTGATATAAAAACTCAGATCATGCACGACTTGTGTCTGAGCGAAGGCGATTGATAATTTGTTGATGTTTAATAATTGTGTCATTTTGTGTTGAGCCTTTGATTTAGATGTCCAAGATAAATCTTGGACTCCTATGGATTTTGAGAATATTGCCTACACCAATCTATAAATACCCTATCTTCCATCGGTGCAGCAAACAAATAGCCTTGTGCCAAATCACAAGTTTGATCACGTAAAAATTCCATTTGCTCACTCGTTTCAACCCCTTCAGCAATGACAGCTAAACCCAGCGCATGTGCCATCTCAATGGTAGCCATCGTAATGGCCATATCTTCTGGCGAAGAGATAAGTCCCTTGATAAATGAATTGTCAATTTTTAGGGCATCCGCCGGAAAACGTCTCAGGTAATTCAAGGATGCATAACCAGTGCCAAAATCGTCAATGGTGACACGAAAACCTATTTCTTTCAAATTTTTCAGTATGTTAATACCATAGTCGGCATCTTCTAACAACAGGCTTTCGGTTATCTCCAATTCCAAACATTGAGGGACCAAGTTTGAACTTTCAAGAAATGTGATGATTTTTGTGCTCAAGTTTTTATGGAGAAATTGATGTGCTGATAAATTCACGCTGATACGTTTTATCAACAAACCCGCATCCCAACAAGCTCTTAAATGGCGACAAGCCGTTTGCAAAACCCATTCTCCAATAGGAATAATAATACCAGTGTCTTCAAGTGCCTGAATAAATAACTTATCAGGTGAAATGAGACCCTTTTGCGGGTGACGAAAACGAATTAAAGCTTCCATAGCAACCACTTGTTTTGAAATTAAATCAATTTGTGGTTGATACACAAGCACAAAATTTTTTTGCTCAGCCGCTTGGAGCAAATCCGTCTCCATTTGCAAGCGTGAGACAAGTTCACGATGCATACGACGACGAAACACAGCATAACCCGATTTACCCTTTTGCTTGGCACGATACATAGCAGCGTCTGCATCGCCTAACAACTGTGCGCCTTCTTCTTGACCCATATAATAAGCAATGCCGATACTGCATAACATGACAATATCATATCCAATCATCGGAAATGGACGAGCCAATACCTCATTAATAGTCTCTGCTAAATGAGTCGCCTCAGCAAAATCGGCTATATCATCCAATAAAATTATAAACTCGTCACCCCCACTACGCGCTAATATATTTTTATCTTCTAAACAAGATTGCAAACGATTTCCAATTTCCATGAGCAACCAATCACCTATATCATGTCCTAAGATCGCATTAATCACCCTAAATCTATCCAGATCGATTAATAAGACAGCAATGTGATAATTTTCATTCTCCTTAGCACGCGCCATTGCCTTTTCCAAATATTCCACAAACAAATGACGATTCGGTAATTCCGTCAATTGATCATGCAAGGAGAGATAACTCAATTGTTGCTCTAAATCGCGCCCTTCTGCTAAAATCCAAATGATTTCTCCTTGGGCATTGCGAATGGGTGTAAATAGAAAATTCAGCATCGTCAGTTGCCCATCATATTTTTGTACCTCAACTTCACAATGTGAAAGCTCACCCCCAATAGCGTCGCTGACGACTGATTTCAACGGTGCCTGAAATCGTGTTGCCCAAGGGATTTCCCAAAAAAAAGAGCCGATTAAGGCTTCGCGTTTAACATCAATAAAGCTCAAAGCGGTTTGATTGATTTCCTGCAAAATACCTTTGGTGTTGAGCAAGGCCATAAATTCAAACGCCTTATCAAAAAGGACTTTAAATCTTTCTTCATCTTGCTGCCAAGCAATTAAGTGAGATAGATAACGGATGGATTGTTCAAGCTGTGCCCAAGTCAATTGGTCTTTACAAAGAGAATAAATTCGGTATTTTTCCAACAACAGGGTATTAACAGACTCATTATTTTTAGTCAGTAAAATGGTTGGAATGTTGTTAAAATGATACAAAAAATCACAAAAATGGCGTTGTTCAGTTTGTTTGGCATCATAGCCAAGCAAATAAACATCATAGCTGTTATTTTCAATTTTTTTTAAGGCAGTCTCATAATTGGGTGCCCAATCCATGTTAAAATTGTTCGCTTGCCTATCCAACATCTGGCGCAGACTCAAATAATCTTGGGTATTTTCTTCTATGGACAAAATACGCATGGGTTTCATCTTTTTTTCTCGTTCCCACGCTCATCGAGGCGCCCAAGATTCTTAGGAGTCCAAAATTTATTTTGGACGAGGCGCCCAAGATAAATCTTGGACTCCTTAAAAAACTTGTGTCGGCTCGATGAGCGCGG
>JSZA02000265.1 GCA_000785145.2 Candidatus Thiomargarita nelsonii | reverse complement strand
ATTATCTAATGTGAAGGTAATATTAGCGCCGCAAAAAGAGATGTTTGATTTAAGTGAGCCAGTGCATGCTTGGATACCAGAATTGTATGCATCGATTCGACAGGCTTTGAGTGAGTTTAAGCGATAGCAAGCGTAGGGTGCGTCCTGGGCACAAATAAAGCTCAATGTGGAGAAATTATACCTGACAAGACGGTGCGTCGGACGCACCCTACATTAATCCAGGCGGAGCGAACTGATTATTTGACCCAGGCTACGCTCTCTTTTCGTCATTTAATCCAGTTTTCATAGCGAAAACGGCTACAAAACTCTTTGATAACGGCTCCCATTATATCACTCGTGACTAAAATAGCTTTATTCCTTATAGCAGTGGTAGCTATGAGCAGATCAATACTCTGTCTATTAATGGCTTTACTCCCAAGCTTTTTTTTATTCAAAACGGGTGATTCCCAGTCTTTATATAATTCTTTAAGTGCGCCAAATATTTCTGTCGCCTCTTTTTCCATTGGTACGGGAAGAATCTCAAATTCATTTCTGATTGATTGAATAACTTGCCTCGTATCATTTTCAATTTGAAGATTCGGAGCGTGATTCGCACCAGCAGACAGTTCGTAAATACTCAATATAGAAGTACACACTTCATCTTCATCGTTTAAAGAAGATAATCTGGCTACATGCTGTTCGTGTCCATCCGCATAGTTCTTTTTTAACGAAATGAGAGCACAGGTGTCTAAGAGATATTTTTTTTTCATTGTTGGTTAATGTCACCTAGAGGAAAACCATCCCGAAATTCTTGAATACCTTTTTGTAATGCTGCATCTATTTCAGGGGTAATGGGATCTTCCTCCGCTAACCGTTTTGCGGCTTCAGCCCATTTTCCTTTTTTGCTGGTTTTGGTTTCAGGAACATTAAAACTAAGTGCCTGAAGAATTTCTTCAGGAGATTTTTTCTTTTCAAAAACTTGAGGATTCTTTTTTAAGAAAATTATGAGAGCTTGACGGACATTATCAGTATTTTCTGCTGATATTCCTTCCACTTTTAATCCCATAATTGAAACTGAATATTCTTTTAATTTTTTTTTCATTGTTTATCCATTTTTTTGTGAAAATTCGATGCTGAGCGTCGAGGCATGCTTTCCCAAACTGAGTTCACTCTCTTATACATAAGTATTTTTGTAGGGTGGGTAGAGCGGGACGAAGTGGCGGGACGCCCAACCCACCATTTATCCTGAAATTGGTGGGTATCGCTCCGCTCTACCTACAATATCTATATTTTACCCAGGCGGAGCGAACTACAATATTTACATTTAACCCAGGCGGAGCGAACTTACAAGACGGTGCGTAGGACGCACCCTACATTAATCCAGGCGGAGCGAACTAACGACAGTCATCACCTATCGCTGAAGCGTAGCGAGGTACGAGAGAAAATTAAAGGTTGATAATAGGTTTAATTTTACTCTGACCCCATTTATTCTGAGCCCATTTATTTATTTTTGAGGTTCGAGTACATGCGATTGTTAAGTGCGATTCTGCTTATTAGGGGGCAAAGTGCCAGACAGATCTATCTGTTTCCATAGATCTAAGATACATCCTCGGAATCCGTTTTCATAACCTCTAGGAAAAACATGTTTCTTAATAAACTCGCGCTCTTCATACGTCATGTTGGCCACGTTGTTCATCTCTGCATGGTAAGCTTCTGAACGTATAGCATTTCTACTCCCTGCCTCAAAGATACTGTATGAACTATTGAACAAAAGGAAGTATCGATACATTTTCACTACTTCTCCCTTAGTCAACGTGCCCCCTCGATGATTTTTAGCTTCTAATTCTTGTAAATCTTCGTTCTCTAATACCAGCTTGGTGTAAGAGCTTAAATCGTCATGTAGTTTTCTTACTGTATCTATTTTTGAAGATTCTCTTTGCCACCGATATAGGTCTATGTACGACTTCCTTTTTCTGCACTTATACTCCACACGTTCATCAACTTAACTTTATTGTCATTTCGACAATAAGAGAAATCTTTAGCGGTCTTTAAGATTTCTCCTCTCGTCGAAATGACAAGAGTTCAAATTGTGAACGTGTTGAGTATATACATGATAATACTGATTTTTAATTATTACTGATTTCAAATAATTGGGGTCAGAGCAAGCGTAGGGTGCGTCCTACTTCCGAGGCAAAAGTTTTTGCTCCGCAAAAACTTTTGCCTCGGAACCTTTTGTCAATGTGGATAAATTATACCTTACAAGACGGTGCGTAGGACGCACCCTACATTAATCCAGGCGGAGCGACATTGGGTGGGGGGTAGCCGTAAGCAGGCTACGCTCGCTCACTTAGCTTAGCCCAAAAATGGATTGTCTTCTAAATCAGGTTCATTTTCTTTTAATCTCTTATCTTTTGTCCAAATATGCACCTTATAACCAAGGCTTTTACGTTCGTCTTTTAAACGTTGTGCTTGAATAACGGTAGAGGTATCTACTAAACCAATACATTTTCTACCTTGACATTGAACAACAGATTTGTTAGCAAAATATTCTAACAATTGTGGAAAATCTTCAATCACAATCGCTGGTGGTGTAATTGTCCAAGGCGTACTTTTTTCCACACAGGCTTTAATTGTCTGAACCAGTAAATTGGCTAATTCTTTGCGACGAGTCTCATCACGTACATCAGCAATATGATTGCCTAGTTCAAAAATACAAGGCGATGGCACAAAAAGCATCGCTTTATCTTTAATGGCTTTTTCATAGCGTTTTCTGATTTCACGTATGGCGTTTTTTTCTGAACATCCTGGTACACCAAAAAGCTCTAACAGATAGCTCGTATCTATTACAAAAATTGTGTGACTTAAGGCAATTTTTTTAGCCATTCCAAAGCCTCTTTCTGACGTTCTAGTTCAAAATTGGGCACTAAATACTGCTCAATCACACGGCGTGTCACCAATTCACCAAGTTGTCCTCGTTCAAGTAACTCAGGATAACGTGGCAAATCACAAAGTCTCATCAATTTATCCCCCGTGCATAATACCACTCCCTCTATTTGTTCAAACGATAAGGCATTGAGCGTTGCCGGATTATGAGTCGTCACTACAACATTAATCAATTGACGTTGACAACAATCAACTATAGCCTTGATTAAAGCTTGAATCCGACTCGGATGTAGTCCATTATCAAATTCTTCAATGACAACAAGCGAATGCGGTTCCACTGTCTCAAGGCCTGTCAACACCGCTAAGCTACGCAATGTTCCATCGGATAACAGATTGGCACCCACAGAATTTTTTCCCTCCTTTAATCCAAACATAACACTATTGTATTTAGTGAGATCAAAATCAAAGTCTTGATAGGGTTCATTAGGTAACAGCTTTATCCAGCTCCGTAATCGTTCCAAAATTTTGTGGTTTTCCGGCTCGGAATCCAAATCGAATAAAATCGCTGACAAATTAGCCCCATTCTTGGCAAGTATGGAACTACCAATCTGTTCATATTGACGCATCCGTTTTGGATTTGGCTCAAAAACAACGGGCGGCTTTAGAATTTTTTCAGTGATGGTTTTGACGAAATCATCATCTTGTTGTGTCCCAAAATGGTGGTATTGAGAGATGACAGACTTATGAGCCGAGACAGGTTTTATCGCGGAGCCCGCGCCAGATTTAACATCGATTTCACTCGCATTCGTGTTGTCTGTTTCAAAGATTAGCTTGGAATTGATAAACAGCTTTTCTTTAACTATTTTAGAGATGGGTTTAGTTTGCACCGTCACTGAGTAGGAAAAGTCTTTGGTGTTGAATCCCAAAGAAAAAGCGTTTTGTCCATAGCGGGCACAAGATGGCAAACCACCACGCACTTCTAATTGACCTCCTCTATCCAATTCAGTAATTTCATGCAATGCACCACCACGAGCAATAAATGATAACAATTCAATGGCTTCAATTAGATTACTTTTACCTGAACCATTTGGTCCAATCACTATATTAACAGGTTGAAACAATTTAAGTTCAACGTGAGTAAATCCTTTAAAATTTTCAAAATAATACATTTTTATCTCCGGCGATAAATCGCTGAACGCAGGGATTGCATGTAATAAAGGATAAGTCAAAACCTGTATTATAACTTTCTTTATATAAAAAAATTATATTAATAAATAATATTAATTAATAGCATCCTTGGGTTTTGACTTATCCCTTCTTACATATAATCCTTGTAGTTATTATGGTTATATCTTGTGGTTAGTCCGCCGCAATAGCACTTTTCATTGCCGGCAACTTTTGATATGATGTTGACAACGAGGCTTTGACATTTAGTGAAGCTTTTGATAAAACGTTCCTCAGTAGTACCTTCTACAGAAATACCGACTCTTACCATTCAGGGCGACCTCCAATAAGATTTTTGTTCCATATATCACCCATCCCATAATCATCCAGCCAATGAGCCAGACTGCTTTTATCCAACCTTTTGAAAGTGGATACTCCATTTTCCTGATCTACAACGATGAACTTTTCAGGTGCAAATAAGTTTGCAAAGGACACAGACTGAGTAGAGCAAATCACCTGATTCTCTGTTGTGGTAGATTTTATAATCTCGGCAAGTACATCTAAAGCCGCTGGATGTAAACCTAATTCTGGCTCATCCAATACAATTGTATTCGGTCGCAGTTCTTGAGGTTGTAAAAATAAGGTAGCCAAACAAATAAAACGTGCTGTGCCATCAGAAAGCTGATTGGCTGAAAAAGTTTCATCGTGATCACGATGCAACCACTTCAACAAAATTTTCTCATTCCCTTCCCTTCCTCGTGGCTCCAGATAAAAATCCTGAAAAAAGGGTGCAACGGTTTGAATGCTTGAAACAATATCTTGATAAGTTTTAGGATAATCTTTTCGCAACCTATACAGGAAGGATGCTAAGTTTTTGGCATCCTTATACAAATAGTCAGAGGCACTTAATTCATTTGCCTGCTTAAAACCAGCACTAGCACTGGTATCATGAAAGTGATAAACACGACAATCTTCCAGATATTCTCGGACGTTATTTGCATCAGCAAGTAAACCACTTTCACCTAGTTTGCCCTTAACCTGCCACTTCGTGGACGAACCAGTCAATGTGCAATACTCCTCTTCAAATATCAGAGAATCATCATTTGCGCCATGAACAAAAACAACATGGTAGCCGTTATTTCCAATATCCAATTTAAGACTAATTTTCGGAGTATGTTTGGCACCAAAATGAAAAAAAGTATTGGCAAATCCCTGCTGTTCAACGTAGATTCTCAACCTGCCTTGAGAAAGCTGATTTAAAAAAGTAAATAATGAAATAAAATTTGATTTACCAGCACCATTCGCGCCAATCAGAATATTGATGGCACTCAGATTCAGCTCAAGTGACTTGATGGATTTGTAACCCTTTACGGTAATACTCTGAAGCTGTGGTATTTGATGTTCATTTTCTATCATATCGTTACCTAGAAACTATCATGCTTGAGAACTATATTATACGCTCTTGCTAATTGAGTTACAATATTTGTACCGGATTAAACGAGTACAACTAATTGAGAAATAAACGAAACGACTTAACGAATCTCTAAATGTACCCCCCCAAATTCTATGACTAGATTATCGTTATTGATAAGACTAAATCTATCCAGATAGGCTAAATGAATGCTCTCTAGTGGCGGCTCTATTTTAAATTGTCCGTTTAAATTCCTTGACATTTCTGGAGTCCAAGATTTATCTTGGACATTTTTAGCAAGCGTAGGGTATTATACCTTACAAGACGGTGCGTAGGACGCACCCTACATTAATCCAGGCGGAGCTCGCTGGAGTCCAAGATTTATCTTGGACATTTTTAGCAAGTGTAGGGTATTATAGCTTACAAGACGGTGCGTAGGACGCACCCTACATTAATCCAGGCGGAGCGAACTAATCAATGTAAACTGTTTGGTAATGCCTGTATGCCAAGAAATCCGATTGGAGCTTGTCGAATCTGGTGGTCAGCTGGTATGCGTGAACCTGTGAACAAAGGGAGGAATTTATGAAAATTTTCTTATCAATTATGAAACTGAACCTATTGTTGGGGCTGATAGGCGTGGTAATATTTTGGTTTTACCCGAATCAGAGCCGCACTGTGGCTGATACGGTGGTATGGAAAGTACAAAAATACCTGAAAAAAAAATCTATTAATGATGTATTAGCCACAGTAGGTATTGAG
>JSZA02000386.1 GCA_000785145.2 Candidatus Thiomargarita nelsonii | reverse complement strand
TTCATCAATCGCTAGGGCGATATTTTCAGGTTTATCAGGGCTTTCTTGGCTAGACGCTTGAGGCACTTCAATTTTTACGGCATGAGGTGTGAATAAAGGGGCGGTGATAATAAATAAAATCAGTAATACTAACATGACATCGATCAATGGGATCATGTTGATTTCTGATAGGGGTTTACTATTGGTGTCATCATCAAAATTTTCAAAATTTTCAAAAGCCATTATGCGCTCTGTCAGTTATAGTTTTTAAGGGGTGCATATTAATATAAATGAAAATTATTTTCAATCACTATTTTTAATGAGGCGACTTATTTTTTAAATCATGATTGGTTATCAGTTATTGTGTTCAGCAATGGATAAGCTAAAGTGTGATTTTTATTTGAAATATTGTATAATCTCACATATTAACATGGTCTGGAGATTTCCGCCTATCCAAAGGCTATTAGCTGAAAAAATATTAGGACTTATATGAAAATTAAAGATTTATCCCTAAAAAACTTTACTGCATTTGAACAAGCAAAATTTAATTTTTGTGATGGTATTAATGTCTTAATTGGTACAAATGGAACTGGGAAAACTCATGCCATGAAAGCGATGTATGCGGTAGTTTCAACTTCTAGTGATTGGAATAAAATATTTAATATTAAAAATATTAATAATTTGATTAGAAATCATAATGATGATAATGAAGATATAGCTTTTTATAAAAATATAGAGACAACACAAGGGCTTATCTATAATCAAATTAGTTTGATTAAAATAAGTATTGAGGAAATAAAAGCAGAAATTAAACTTAGTATTAGTAAATCTGAAGAAGTTAGTCCGATTTATTTACCAACTATAGAAATGCTTTCAATTTATGATCATTTTTTTGCTACTTATGAAAGACGAGAAATTCCTTACGATAGAATTTGTTACGATTTAGCATTAGCTTTAAATGCCGCTGTTTTAAGAAAAACTCATGCAGATTATCAATCTGTTGAACCAATAATCAATAATTTACAAGAAATCATAACCGGTTCTAAAAACACAGAACATGATGTAGTTGTGAAAGAATCAGAACATTTTTATTTTAATTTAAATGGCAATAAATTAGATGTAAATTTAGTGGCTGATGGCTATCGTAAATTAGGCACTTTATTTTATTTATTACGCAATGGCTCTTTAACAAAAAATAGTATTTTATTTTGGGATGAACCAGAAGCTAATCTTAATCCTAAATTGATTGTGAAAGTTGCAAAAATATTACAAGCATTAGCCGCTGCTGGAATGCAAATTTTTATTGCGACTCATGATTATTTACTGAGTCACGAACTTTCTTTATTAGCTGAAAATCCCATTGCACTTAAATTTTTTTCGTTATATCAGCCTAATGAACAATTAAGTGTGATTGTTGAAGAAGGGCAAACTTTGGCTGATATTGCACATAATCCGATTTTAGAAGAATTTGCCGCTCATTATGATCGTGAAGTTGAACTGTTTTCTAATTAATGAATAAGGGCTAGTATCAATGACACGCATTGAGGAAGGTGATTTAGTCTTTGAATTTGGTGATAAGTGGCAGGTTTTTAAACTTGATGAACATCGAGATTATCGGGAACGTATAGCTAAAATTGATGAAACAAAGGCTGTGGATTTCGTTGGTATATTTAACAATGAAATACTATACTTTATTGAAGTAAAAGACTTTCGTGGGCATAGAGTTGAAAATAGAGAGAGACTTTTCAAAGCAAAATTACCGAGTTGCCAATTAGTGAATGGTGAGTGTCAGTTGGACAAAGGTAGTTTATGGTTAGAACAGGATTTACCTGATAATCCGTTTGAGAGAAAAAAAGTTGAGCTTTCCATCAGACAGTAGTGATAAGCAGTGTTTACCTGATGTCAAAGTCAGCAACTTATCTAAATCTTATAATAATTTTGATACTGGGTGAGTAAACGTAATAATGTCGTTTTGCCACTACCATTTTTGCCAATCAAAATATTCACTTTGGGATCCAAATACCAATTAATATCCAGTTCCCCAAATAATTTGCTGATTTCTATTTTTTTTATATAACTCATGTTAAATATCACTCACCCTGCTATTCCATCAACTCTAGGCTTGATTAAATACCCAAAAAATTGAAATGAATAGATAATAAAAGGTAAAGCCCAAATTATTGATGAGCTTAAATACATTATGTTTGAATACTCCAGAAAAAATGGAATTAAAGCCCTGATAAAAAAAACTAAGCCCAAATGCACCCGTTGTTAAAAAGTAATTGGTACTGTACCGGGAAATAGTTCGGGTAGCCCAGTAAATAAAAATGCCATCACGCCGGCAACACCATATAAAAATTCATACATAAGCCACGAAAGCATATCATTGGTAAAAGGATTAATATATCCACTAAAAACGAATCCCCAAAGTCGGATAGAAATCACAATATACGGAGCGATAGTGTAGGTAGTGCTTAGTTGCGAACTGTTCTTGACTCATTTTACCCCCAACTCAAAGGTTTCTATGATTTCTTTATCCAACAAAATATTCGCGCTCTCCTTATATATATATTCATTATCTCTTTGCATTTGAGGTAATTCATACTTAAAATGCTTTACAATTCTACCCGGCTCCGCTTTGAGTAACAAAATTCTATCACTCAGCCTTATCGCCTCCATCAAGTCGTGTGTAATAAATAATATTGTCAACGCTTTTTGATGAATTAATTCGATTAAATGGGATTGTAATTCTTGTTTTAAGCCAATATCCAGTGCCGAAAAGGGTTCATCTAAAAAAAGTAGAGAGGGTTTGATGATTAAAGCCCTTGAAAAGGAGACTCTTTGCTTCATACCGCCACTTAAATCTTTAGGAAATTTATGAAAATCTCTTCTCTCTAAACCAAATTGAACAGCAATCTGTTGAGATTTATCAATAGCTTCATTTTTATCGGAGCCCTTTGCTAATAATCCTAATGCTCCTTGGTTTAACTCAAAATTTATATCTTTTAAAATCTCGGTAAAACCATACGAGTGGTTAAGACTCTCCACAATTAATCTCTCCATAATTTCACCTCATTACATGGATAACTCAAAGGCTTTGTAAAATCTCCATTGAGAAATCCGATTTTTTTAAAAAATCGGATTTCTTGCAATCTTGGACTCAAGGCGACAGAGGTTTGTTAGTGAATTTGATCGGGATCGACACGTTGATTCGCTTTAGCATAAGCCGGCAAGACAAAATCTTGATAAACTTTGTCATTAATCATCTCATCAGGAGACGGTTTGCTGAACAAATCTTCAAACCGAAATTGAAAACCGGGTAATACCTTCGATTTAATAATGCCCCCTTTTAGTGGCTTGATCGGTGTATAAACGCCCCGCGCTTTGTTCAAACGAAAAAATTGTGTACGCTCTCTACGAAAAACAACAATTTTTGGCGACAGTATTAGACTGGGCTATTGAAAGTCCAGCCACATAACATGGGAGAAACGTATGAAAAAACTTTAAATTTTGCAAATTTATGGGCTTGAGGGCGAGGGGCTTAACACTCAATGCCATTAAGTTAAGGTTTTTAGGAGTCCAAGATTTATCTTGGGCGTCGCCTCTCCCAAGATAAATCTTGGACTCCGAATACCACGATTGCGAGCATTTATTCTTAACTTAATGGCATTGGGCTTAACACTGGGGTAATGAATAAAAAGCTTTTTGTGTTATACTTATTTTTTTTGTACAACAATGAAGATAAGAAATGCAAAAAGTACAGAATTCATCTAAAAATGTCACGTTGATTGTGAACAGGACAGAACGAGATGAACAAGTGGAGAGCATCACAAAAACGCTCGTGGCTGCTAATGCTACCGACCCCAAACTCTTCTCCTATATGAAAAAGTTAATCCGCGTCGATGAGTATGTGGATAAGAACAATATACGGCATATTACATTTGTGCCAATGACAAGCAACCACATTCAACTTGAAGCCGCTCGCCTTATCAATTTTGTGCGAAAAAACGCCAAGACGGGTGCAATCACGCCTTGTTTCCCTGCGAAAAATGTCACGAACTGTGTTCTTACGCAGCCTAGTTTTGACCAGTTTCACAAAATCAAAAAATTGGTGACTGCCCCCACAATTCTGAAAAACGGTAGAGTAATCAGTAAGCCAAGATATGATATTGAAAGTGGAATTTTTTATCATGCCTCGGAGCCTTTGGAATTAGGGGATATTGAGCCAACTCCTCAAAACGTTGAATGGGCAAAAAATTTGATCTTGGACGATTTACTGGGAGATTTTCCGTTCAAGTCTGAGGCAGATAAAGCGAACGCTGTTAGTTGATGGCAATACACCGTTGCATGTGATCTCGGCTCCAGTTGGAGGTAGTGGAAAAACTCTATTAGCCAACTTAATTGCGAACATTTTTAACCCGCAGACTGCCATCTGGATGGCTCCAATAAATCCCGGCGCGGAAGCTGAGTGGCGAAAAATAATCACTACAATATTGTTTAACATGAAGAGTCATGTCTTTTTCGACCATGTGACAGGTAACTTAAATAGTAGTAACTTGGCATTGGCTATTACAACTCAGTTGTGGAGTGATCGCTTATTAGGCGGTAACACGCATGTCACCCTTGAAAATCGAGCAACCTGGGTAATAACAGGGAACAATCTTACATTGGGTAAAGATATTGTACGACTGACACTCGAAATCCGTCTTGACCCGCAATGTGAATGCCCAGAAAATCGCAGCCATTTTAAACACGCCCACATAAGTGATTGGGCTAAAAAACACAGGGCTGAGCTTGTCAGTGCGGCGTTAATTCTTGTCAAAAACTGGATAGCGCAAAAACGTCCAATAGGTGGGCAGGTATGGGGATCGTTTGAGAAATGGTCAGAGGTAATCCCAGGGATCTGTCAGGCTGCGGGGATTGCGGGGTGTACGTGAAAACAGAAATGAAACTATGGAGCGGACGAACCCCGCAGATGCAATGTGGCGGGATTTCATGGCCGCATGGTGGGACAAACACGGGGATAGTCCGAGAAAAACCGCAGAGTTGCGCCCAATTGCGGTTGAGCGCTAAAACTGAGAAAGGCGAGAACGTAAAGTTAAGCCGTTGTCTTTCTAAGTTTGAAGACAGAATTTTTGGGAATCTCAAAGTTACGACAATTTAAATTGGAACCGGCTTTTGAAAATGTCAAAGTGTCAACACCCAAAAAACATGTTGACACTCCTCCTGCCATCCTTGCTTATATAACATCCTTGTCGTTTTTCTTAATTCGCGGTTTCATCAGATAAACACGGCTTTCCATGCGAGCACCCGTACTCAGATAGGTATGGAGATCGTGGGCAAAACCCTCTAGTTTGTTCAAAAAGGCTCGATTGCCACGCACTAAGGCGTTATAAGCGAGTACCGCTGGTATCGCCACGGCTAATCCAAGTGCTGTCATAATTAAAGCCGCACTCCCCTTCGCACTGATTGTGACAAGTGCATCATAGATTCCTAATACTGTGCCAAATAATCCAATAAAGGGCGCGGTGCAGGTGACGCATAAGAAATTCGCTGTGCAGGGTTGTCGATTGTTTCTCCGCTTGTTCTTTATAATGAAAGCTGGCATTAATGCCTTGCAGTGCTAAACGAGAAAACGGCTCCTTGGCGGTTTTTTTGCCCACGCGATGAACGGGCAGCTGTTGAAACTTTTGTCGCTGATTCTTGAGGCGTGGCACTCACTTTTTGATGGATAGCCCTTTTTGAGTTAGCGACTTTTTTAACCGTTATCAGTTTGGTTTTTTTAGTTTTTGGGCTTTATCCGTTTGGGTTTTTTAACCTTTATCCGTTTCTGTTTTTTTAGGCTTTTTGGTTTAGCGACGGGCTCTTTTTTGAGAGTGACAGGGAGTGCTTTGACTGCTGATGGTGGCTTGGGTGGGGTAATAAGACTGATCATTATTGGTTTTGGCGGTTGTACAACACGGGGCTGCTGTTGCACCACTTGCCACAACACCAGCGCATGTAGTGCTAATACAATCAATAATGCTGGTAAAGGTTTAATCGCTTCTGCAATATAATTCATTTTTTTTTAAGACTTATTCAGGTTCAGTAACAAACCCCATACGAGTAATCCCCGCATTTTGCGCCGCTGACATTATCGAAGCTAATCTTTGATATTGCGTTTTTTTATCCGCTCGCAAATGCAATTCCGGCTGAGGTTTTTTTTGGGCGGCTTTTGCCAAGCGAATGGCAAGT
>JSZA02000385.1 GCA_000785145.2 Candidatus Thiomargarita nelsonii | reverse complement strand
TTTTCTTTTGCTTTGGTTAAAAATTCATCTTTCATGGTTTTCTTTTTTGTTCATCATCACTGATAAATCTTGGACTCCTAAAATCAAAACAAAATAGGCATTTTTGATACCACCGTCTCTGCCCGTTCTAAATACGAAGTCACATTGAGTTCAAGCACCGAACTTAAAAACTCAGTCCGTAGCTGTTCTCGCACTTGATACGTCCAAAGATGTTGATCGAGTGATGGCGCAAGCAGCTTTTGTTTTAATTTTAGCACAATCCACTCAATCACTCCCTCTCTCATTTGATTATCGACTTCACGCGCGGCGTGATTTCTGCCAACTTTAATCAGAGCATGTGGGCTCAAAAGTGGCAATAGCATTAACGGTGCGTTGCAAACTGGGAGAGCAACAAGCTGCTATCTTGGCTTGCCAATCTGTTATGACAAATTCCTTTAGTTTTCCATTATAATTTGGGCCTATCGTGGCAGTTTTGCCAGCGTGTGGGGCAATAGCTTGGCGTAATTCTCTCTTTTTGGATCGCGCTGCCAGATTAATCAATAATTGTTTAGGATCGGATATGGCATCAACCTCTTTAGGAATCAATTTCTCTGAAATCCCTAAAAATTGTGCAAACGCTTCACGATGCGCCAACAGCCACGCTTCCACTTCTCTGACAGCAATACGAAACAACAAGTTAGGATGCGTTGGATAAGGCAACCATTTTTTTATCAATGTGGGTGGACACTCGGCTCTGTCAAGATCCGTTAAGACAAGAAAAGGTATGCCCTGAGCAGCCTCGTTAAAATGACGGATATTTTTTTTAAGGTAGCCATAGCCACCGCGACAAAGACAATTGACAACCATGTAAGGACGTTGAGATTGTCTGATAATTTCCCGTAAAACAAATTCACTCAGGACGTCTTCTACCGCAAGCGTGACAAGGATCGGATTTATCATTTAAAAAAACTCATTTGCTCGATTTTTGGTGGTTTAGTGCGCCCTAAGGCAGCATCAGCAATACTTAATCCTGCTTTTAACAAAGGCTGTATTTCTGAAATTGAGGAAACTAATTCAACTTGAGTGCCATTCTCCGTCGGAGTTAGCAATAAAACTTCTTCTCCTGCAATCCCCTTGTCTGATAATAATTCCCAACTATGGGTGCTAAGAATAACTTGCCTTTGTTTTTGTAAACGATAAACCAAAGACGGTAATTCTTTAACAATCTCAGCATTTAACGAAAGTTCTGGCTCTTCTAACAGTAACAGCGAATTGGATTCTAATAATGACCAAAGCAAACCAATTAAACGCAACGTGCCATCAGAAAATTGGTCTTCCCATTGTTTCGCACCATTGCCTGTCCAGTGTTCACATAAGGCTTGTAGATGGGATTTGCCTAGTTCGTCCTTAATATAAGTCAGTTTTTGAAATTGAGGCACCGCCATAAGTAGCCCTTCTTCAATCTTTTTTAAACGATAATTGCGAATTTTCTCTTGTGTTTTGGCAACACGTTCTAAAAAGTTACGTCCAAAGGGATCACCAGAAATGCTTGAGCCAGAAAATTCATTTGAATAACGCACCATTTGAGGTACAAGATGATCGTGGCAGACGGATTCAAAAAATTGTGCAATGTTTCTAAATTCAAGATTCGCGTTGATTTGCTGAAGGTGCGTTTGTGTCAGGCGCAACTTATCTTTTTTATCATCGGAATCGGGACGCTCAATGATTTGTTCTTTTCCTTTCCATACCCGTTCATAAGCTAAATAAGGTTGGCGACTTTCTTGTTTGATACCAATAGCATATTTCCAATCAGCTTCTTGATGGGTGGATTTTGCAAAATGCACCTCTATTTCGACATCAAGATAAGGCTGTGCCGACAGACTGCGAATTTTTGATAGGCCCCCTCTATCTTGGATGGCTTTTTGTAATCCGCCACCTTCTTGTACAATGTCGCGCAAAAAACTGAAAACGTCCAAAAAATTAGATTTTCCGCAAGCATTTGGCCCTATTAAAAATACACGGTCTTGCAATGGTACTTCTACCGATTGAAAATTACGCCAATTTTTTAAAATAATCTGAGAGACTATCATCTAAACCTCTTTATGAGCTAAGTCAAAAGTTAATCCGTTGTACTATAATAGGAGTCCAAGATTTATCTTGGACTTCCTTGATAAATCTTGGACGCCTACCTACTTTATCTGCCCGTTCTAAATACGAAGTCATTTTATGACGACTTGTTTAGGCATTTTTTTAGACTGCGGCTAATTCACTCATCCTCTGGCATAATGATATTTACCCAGATACTATCCTGATAGATAGGACTTTCCCCTATGGATACTAACTCTATTTCAGGATACTGCGTCTTGAGCTTGTCAAACAGCCCTTGGCTTAATTCCATCTGTTTGAAATTAATCATTTCTCTATCTCTCGCAATAACTACACCGATCATAGGTAAGCATGGATAAGTCAAAACATTGTCAGAATTCGGTCAATTCTGATTCAGACATAAAAGGGTAAAAAAAGCTCATTTTGTAACGGTGGCAAGTATAGTACAACGGATTAGCGGAATCAACGGATTTTTAAAACAGTTTAAATAACATTAATGCTATGAATTTATTATATTTAATATACATAATGACAGATGTCAGCTAAGTCTTTGACAGTATGCGTTGCTTGATAATCAACAAAATATCTGCGTGTAAGCCGACTTTTTCTTTAACTGTTCTCGCTAGTAAATAATAGCGCCTCAGTAAGTTCTGGTGGTAGCGTACTAATTGTTCGTGTAGCCATATTATCAAAACTCCGTTAATATTCGCGCACATTGTTCGCCAAAAATTTTCACAAAAGCATATTGATGAGTCGTCAATATCAATTGAAAAGGGATTTGTTGCTGTAGTTGTAGCAAGTTTTTAGCCAGACGCTGCTGAAAGGCTGGATGAAGACTATTTTCAATTTCATCAATCAGCACAATACTACCCGGCAATAGCCGCCGCCAGAGTTCGAGCAACATGATTAAAATACTTTGTTCACCAGAACTGAGTTGATTTAAGGGATGTTCGCTGCCATCCCGCGTTTTCACAATAACATTTAACTGTTTGCGATTGATATGAAAAGTTTTGCCTTCAAAGTCTAATTGATTAAGACTAATAATATAGTCAGAACTTAATGAGTACAACGGATTCGCGGAATAAACGGATTTTAAAACCGTGTAATTAACCTTAACGCTGAATCTATTGTATATTTAATCCATTTGTTGCGTTAATCCGTTGTACTATCTATAGTAGGAGTCGGCCAGATTTATCTTGGACGCCTACCTACTTTAAAAACAAAATAGGCATAATTACCGGTCAATTTTCTCCGTTTCCGGTGAAATAAGCGTAACCGTTGGAAAATACGTTTTGAATCGCCGTGTGTCTCTTGTCATTAGCATTAAACCCTCTACGGCAGCATGGGCACCAATAAAAAAATCAGGTAACGGAGATAATTTGGCACCTTTATATTTTTTTCGGTATTCAAGAAACGCTTTGCCAGCGAGAAACAAAGCTTTTTTTGGAATTGCTCGCTAATCGCTTCTTCCAATTCTTCAATACGTTCAAAACCAACAGATATTTCGGCATAAATAATGTCATTTATGCACAGAGTATGTGTCATATCATTCTTCACCTCGCGTTAAAGACATCATTTCATCGGTTGACATTTTAACAGTCGCAATACCTCTCAAACGACGAAACCGATTTTGTCCCTTATTGAAATGGATTTTGAAAATGGACTTGGCTCGTTTGTGGGTTCAATAAGCGTATCCAAGGTTAATTGAACCATACGCAAGCGTGACTGTGGTGGCAATTTGTTGACCTGATTCATAATTTGTGTCATGGTTTGAGATAGCATTTGGCTCCTCCGCACAGTTTAAGTAGGTAGGCGTCCAAACCGGATGTGGACTCCTAAAACAAAATACTATCCGCTTCACGCGCATCGCTCTGCTATTTTAGCACGATCATTTGGAGTATTTTGACAAACGCAAAATTTCTCACCCGTTTCGGCAATGAGCCAAGGCTGGCATAGCGCCCTGTTGTTGGGTTCGTTGAAATAACAACTGACTATTCAATTGCTTATAGTCATATTCAACCGCACTCAGAAGGCTTTCTGTATAACCTCTATCCATTATGACTTCGGCTAAGTCTTCTTCATCTATATCGTTTTTCGTTTCGATTTTCGTATAAACTACAATTTGTAGTTTTAATGCGCTAATAATGGTACGAAGTTCTCGTTTATTAAATTCCATTTTTTTCCTCCTAGAATCAAAAAATAGGCCGTGTTGAATTTGCCAGAATACGTAACAAGTGTTTATATTCTATAAGTGACATGTCATTAAGTGGGCGAATAGTATAATGGGTAATATTTGTCTCTCTAATGGTATGATCTTTAGTTATCAGCAGCCCATTAGGTATTACAGTACCACTTGGGATTTTCCACCACCGCATTTTTTTGTTTTTACTGGGTAAAGGCACTTGATAAACACTGACTTCGTAGCTTGTTTCATTCAATCAATCGTCGAATATTACCAAAAACTCGATAAAAAGAGCCGTGACTGGCTTCTCTTATTTCGTCAACGACATACAACGCCCCCTCTTCTCGCAAATTACGTGGAAATTGCACATTCCAATCGGGATGATATTCTTGCGAAATATCGACGCGAAATTCTCCGTTCTCTTGAATACATCTGAGGGTAGAAGAAATCGCCTTAACCCGCAATTTATCCCCTTCACGAACACATTTGAGTAACACGCCTTCACTGGGATTAGAAATCGTTTCCAAGTTGGTAGAAAACCCGCTCATTGAGATATTGCATAGAAAAAGCAGAACCGCAGCCTGTCCCTAATTTCCACAAGCGTTGACCGTTTTTGCTAAAACAATAAACGGATGAATAATTATCGCCCGCAAACACATATTTTCCGTCCTCAGCCGCCGCACAAGAATACACTGCTGCGTCACAGTTATACACTTGCTCAATGCTACCCTCTTTTTTATCCAGGGCATACACTTTTTTGTCGCTCGTTCCAGCGTAAACCACCCCTCTTTCCTGCCAACCAAATAATACGCTCCCCCGGGTTGGAGTATGCCATCTGACATGCCCACCCTCATAAGCGGTGATACCCCGACTGTGACCATGATAAACGCTACCCTTGTCACAACGCACCATCCAACCCGTATCGCCCTGACTTTTCCGCTGCCAAAGTTCTTCATTTTCGTGATTGGCAAGCATGAGAGTCCCAGCTTTATCAGACACTCCTAACAGCGCGTTGTTAATATCTATCCAAAAAATATCAACATTTTCAGAAATTTAATAAGCCAAACGGGGCAATTTACCCGTCAAATCGTAAACACAACCATTATCGCAACCTGCATAAACCCAGGCACCATCGGCAACGATACATTTCACGCCATCGGGCAAACGGTATTGATTCAGCACATTGCCATCATGGTCAAGTACAAAAATACTGCCATCCTGATTACCTATCCAACAGTGCAATGCCATTAAGTTAAGCGGCTTTATATCATAAGGGATTTGCACGGCTAACTGCCGCTGCTGTGACTTATGGGCAAAAATGGGCATCTTGAACGCTTTTTTAATTAAAAATATAGCTGAACACTAATAAATTTTATACTTATGCATTTAAAATAAACTGTTTATTGATATTTAACTTAAATATCAATAATTTAATTATTCTATAACTAGAAGATAAAAAATAAAAACACCTGGTTCGCCTAATCTAAAGAAATTTGTATTTCTAATATTCACCAGAATCAACTTTTTTTCGAGAAAAAATCGTTATTAAACACTATTATGCCCTTGAGAGACAAAAATATCCCAACCCATTCAAAATGGTTGAATGGAAAATAAAAAAACAAGTTTTTATTAAAAAAGCTATTTAACTAAAAACAAGGCTTAAAAACACGCTTATAATAATTTAAAGATACTCTGGCAGAGCTCTTTTTTCGTATTACCTCTCGCTCTCGTTTAACATATGTTGGATCTTTGATAAACCATTGGAATAAATTTGTCATAAGCTTTTGAATTGGCAAGCAATGGGAAAATAATTCTACCCTAAAATTTTTAATGATATCAAAAGATAATGATTACTAACCGTTTGCCTGAGTTTGTTAAGACTGGATTTTTTAAATAGATACAAATCAGCAGTTTGTGTTAGTATAGACTCTAAACCAGCCATAAACAAAGTAGCGAAAAAGTCCTG
>JSZA02000262.1 GCA_000785145.2 Candidatus Thiomargarita nelsonii | reverse complement strand
TTATTCAAGCTGGTGCCATTGAGTTCGTTGTCAGACAAAACGAGAATTTCCAATTTCTTCAATTTGAAAAACTTTTTCGAGATAGTGCCTTTGAGTTTGTTGGAAGACAATTCTATTTTCTCTACAGAACCTTTCTTACAAGCGACTCCGTGCCAATTACAAGGCGTATTTGTCATTTTCCAGTCGCTGTTATCCGTCCAGTTATCACCATCTGTGCTGTCATAGAGTGCGAGAAGGGCTTGGCACTCCTTTTTTGAAATGCCTGTGACTTTGTTGCAGCTAAAAGCTGAGTCATTATCTGTGATCGTCACCGTCGCCGTATCTGGCTCACCTAATTGGGCACCACCTGTGGGATTGCCTAAGCTGACGATGAGTGTTTCATTATTTTCCACTTCGCTATCGTTAATGATGCCTACCATGAATGTCTTGGGATCAGCATCGCCATCCGCCCAGTTCAATGTGTCTGATGTTTGGGTGTAGTCGTCGGGAGATGTGGCGGTGTCGTCGCTGGTGGCGTAGTCTATTGAGACTGCTTCTTGATTATTTTCTGAACGAGTGACGGTAATAGTGACTGAGCCGTCTCCTTCATTGAGATTATAGTTAGTCGCTGAAAATTGCAACAAACTACAGTAGGATGGTGATATTTGTGTACGCCAATCAGGGTTTTTTTCATTAAGCCAAGTAATGAAGTTAGCGTCATAAGCTGTCTCATCATTAATTAGGTTGTTGTTTTGTAAGTTTAGACCATCTGGCGGCGAGAGCAGATTCTGCAAATCCATCAACTCTGATGGGATTTCTCCGCATAGTTGGTTGTCAGACAGATAGAGCTTCTCCAAATTACTCAACTGACCTATTTCCGGTGGGATAGGACCGGTGAGTTGGTTTTCAGATAGATGGAGCTTTGTCAAATTGCTCAACTGACTAAGTTCCGGTGGGATAGTACCGGTGAGTTGGTTTCCACCCAGAACAAAATATGTCAAATTGCTCAACTGACTAAGTTCCGGTGGGATAGTACCGGTGAGTTGGTTGAAACCCAGATAGAGATCTGTCAAATTGCTCAACTGACTAAGTTCCGGTGGGATGGTACCGGTGAGATCGTTTCCATACAGCCAGAGCTCTGTCAAATTACTCAACTGACTAAGTTCCGGTGGGATAGTACCGCTGAGTTGGTTGAAACCCAGATAGAGAACTGTCAAATTGCTCAACTTACCCAATTTCTGTGGGATAGTACCGCTGAGTTGGTTTCCATACAGATAGAGCTCTGTCAAATTGCTCAACTGACTCAATTTCTGTGGGATAGTACCGCTGAGTTGGTTGTCAGACAGATCGAGATATGTCAAATTGCTCAACTTACCCAATTTCTGTGGGATAGTACCGCTGAGTTGGTTGGTATACAGATCAAGCACCGATACATGTCCACCACTACATATCACTCCATACCAACTACTACAAGGCGTATTCGTCACATTCCACCCGGAATTATTTCCCCAGTTATCACCATCTGTACTATTATATAAAGTCACAAGAACTTCACACTCTGTCGATGGTATTTCAGTCACGGCAGCGCAGTCAGTTGCAGCTTGCGCCAAAGGTGACATTAAAAACAATACTAACAAGCCAAAATAAGGTTTTTTTAACATTAATAATCTCCTTAAATCCCAAGAAAACGCCAAAGCGATATTGCCTGGCGAGACCAATTTTACCACCCTCATTAAAAAATGCAATAAAAATCATACGAGAATTCATTTAGGATGCCTATACATTTACTTTTTGATCTACTAGCCTACACCATCGGCGCCATCTTAGCATGGAAAGTCTTCAAAGCAAAAACGCAACTCATAGCGGATGAAAAGATACGCTATATCTACTACATTATCGTCATTATCGGTGCCTTTGTCGGGGCATTTCTGGTTGGAAGTCTCAACACTTATTTTTCACTAGATGGAGCCGTCATAGGAAAGTCTGTTTTAGGCGCTATCGTTGGTGGTATCATAGCCGTTGAGATTTTCAAAAAAGTGATGAAAATAGATGGCTCGACAGGTGCATACTTTGCTCCCTCCTTGGCGATTGGTATTGCTGTCGGTAGGATTGGGTGTTATTTTTCTGGACTTGAGGACTATACATACGGGGTTGAGACGGATTTCTTTTTGGCGCTTGACTTTGGCGATGGTATCTTGCGACATCCGGTGCAACTTTATGAAAGTCTGGTGATGGCTCTCTTTTTCGTCTATACGCTTTGGATGTATCTTAAAAGACGAAATAAGTTTGAAAAAGTTATTTTCTATCAATTTATATTGTTGTATAGTAGTCAACGATTTGTCTGGGAATTTTTGAAGCCTTATGAGACGGTTTACTGGGGATTAAATGTTTTTCAGTTTATCTGTTTGGGGCTTGTTATCTATGCGATTATCTATTTAAGGAATGTGCATGAAATAATTTAGTCAACTTGAGGGCAACCATAAAGGATTGCCCCTACAAAACATAACGGTTCGTAGGGGCAATCCCACGCGCAAGCCCTAGTTATTTCATGCGCGATCCTAAGGAGAAAATAATTCATGACAAAATGGCTTTTTATAGTGACGATGCTTATAGCTGTGGTTTTCTTCTCATCTATGGGATGTGTTACACCACTCCTTTGGAAAGACCAACCAGTCCCATATAACGAAAATATTCTCTCTTTTTATACCAATAAAGATGAAGGAAAAATGGTTTTTATAGGAGAGAAATATCACTATATATTTACCAAAAATGGTAAAGCGTTTATAGAGTTATTGGAAGCAGGAGACTTTTTAAAACTTGCTGAAAACAACCTTGAAGTTCGTCCTGTTATTGATAGAAAAGACCCTCGTGTCATTCGTACTGACATATCTGTACGATTTGCAGTCAATAGACTCAATCAAAAGCAAATCTCTTGGTTAGCGTTACATGGCTTTAACAAGGTTGGCAGTCGATATGTCCAATCTTATACTCAAATAGAAGGGAAACGCTATTTTTCCAAGGGAGAGATTAATAAGAAAGCGCTTAAGCTTATCCATCCTTTACCCGTAAAAGTAATGGAGTATCAAAAGACGAAAAATCCACTTGGTCAAATAGCGATGACGCCACTTAGTTTGACGGTAGATGCTGGACTGATTATATTGGCAGCAGGAGTGGCAATTATCGTATCTCCTGTACTACTTTATAATGCCATAACGGAATAAGGAGCCTGTATGCCATACTATGCCGAAGATTACGATCTGTATTTAACAGCAACACAGAGTTTTTGTCATAAGTGCAATAATTTGCACCGTCTCATAGATACACACATCGTCACCAAAAATAACGAAGTCTTTTTACGAAAGTTTTGTCCTAAGTGTGGTGAAACGATGGTGAAGATTTCGACTGATTATGAATATTATAAGCGATGTAATGACTATCTCAAAAAGCCTGATTTGCCAGAAAAGCATTTGACTAAAGTGTTAAAGGGCTGTCCATTTGATTGTGGCGTCTGTCCACAGCATCAGAATCACGCTTGTTTGGCTCTTTTTAATATCACCGATGAATGTAATATGAAGTGTAATATTTGCTACTACGCCGCAGAACCAGGGCTTGGCAACCACAGAAGTATGGAGACTATAGAGCAAATGTTGGCGACTCTGCTAGAGACGGAGAGTGAACCTGATCTGATACAAGTCACAGGTGGTGAGCCGACGACTCATCCAGAGATAGTTGAGATACTTCGCTACCTTAAAAAATCCCCAGTTCGTCATTTGATGCTCAATACGAATGGTATCAAAATCGCAAAAGACGAGGAATTTGTTAAAGCACTCAAATCACTTGGTGGTGGTTTTGAAGTTTATCTACAGTTTGATTCGCTCAATTCTGATGTACTCAAAGATCTCCGTGCGAGAGACATGCTAGATATTCGTCTAAGCGCCTTAGCAATGTTGGAAAAGTACAATATCTCTACGACTTTGGTCACAGTGGTGAAAAAAGGTATCAACGACCATGAAATACCAGAAGTCATTAAATTCTCAAGAAAATATCGCTGTGTTCGTGGCGTTGTTTTCCAACCCGTTCAAGAGGCAGGGCGGATTAATGCAAGGGATGATTTCCGTCTCACGCTATCTGAGATTCGTCAACGTATTATCGAGGATGAGGACAATCCATTTAACGATGAAGATATGATTCCTCTGCCTTGTGATCCACACAAGATTAGTGTCGGCTATGCCGCCAAGATGATGGATGAAAAGCTTTACGCAAACCTCATGCCTGTCACTGGAAAACTGCCCAAAGAGCTGCTCACCGATCAAAAAGGAACGATCACCTTTGAACAAGACAGAGAGTTCGTCAAGACGGTTGTAGAGACAGTGAGTTTAGATACAGCGATGGGTGAGGGGATACTCAAAGATAAGATAAAACAGAAACTCTTCTGCTGTTGGCCAAACTTTTTGTGTCCTGCTGATATGGGGTATGAAAATGTCTATCGTATTGTCATCATGGAGTTTTCAGATATTGTTAATTTTGATTCGATTAATATCAAGCGAGAATGTAATTTCATGATTGAGCCAAATAGGACTATACCTTTTAGTACTTATAATATGGGGATTGAGTTTTCTCACGGAAAAAAAAACGCCGCGAGTTAAAGAAATCCTATTTTTTAAAAAAATAGGATTTCTCATTACTTTAAACTCTTAGATAAAGGTTTTTTGGCTAACTGATAACCGTGTTTGCTCCGATAAATCTTAGGGGGTGGTAGAGATTATTTCCTTTATAGCCTGCGCTGAAAGTCCAGTCAATTTAGCAATAGCCATTTCATCCAAGCCCATTTCTCGGGCTTGTAATACCGTTTCACGTTGTTGTTTTAACACTCCTTCTTCTCGTCCATCTTCTAGCCCCTCTTTTCGCCCTTCCTCGACAAAACGTATTTTTGCTTCTTCCCACGCCGCGTCATCTTTAATTTCTGACAACAATGCAGGACTTATAGTCTGTTTCTGAATCGCAACCATTATTTTTCGCCACAAAGTATCAGGATAATCCACTTCATCCATTTCACCGTCCAGTGAATCCTTAATAAAATTCAACCATTTTTTGACCAATGGTGGGGTTTTGTCATTGACTTGACGGGGACAAAGAAACACCAAGCGGTGGGGATAAACTTCAATGATGTCCCCGAATTCGTCTATCGGATTCATGTCACTGACGGCACAACTGAATTTTATACTGCCATCGCGGGGTGTGCTGGTAAGGACGACGATTGTGTATACCGTGCGATCAAAACCATAAGCTTGATAACCACCGACTTGTTCTACCATGCTAATCAAATGGTAGTATAAAAAACGGTCAAAAAAATCCTCTTCTTTGACTTGCTGGATTTCTACAATAATACGTTTTTCTGTATCTTCAGCAAATAAGTCATATTTGCTCCGAACAAATCCGATGGGTTCAGGATATTCATATTCGGTATGTACTTTGTCAATGTTGAATTCTATGCCCAAAATGTCTTTGGCAAATTGACAGAAAACATCCGGTTGTCCGAATGCTTGTTTGAATATTGTTCCGTATTTGAGAGGGATGACTTGCATGTAGTATTCCTAGTCCAAAATGGGAGGATAATGATGAGTTAAATCAATTTATTTGTCAAGTCTGAGACAAATCTACACTTCTAAACGATCATAAAATACCAGAAGTCATTAATTTTTCAAGAAAATATCGCAGTGGCGTTGTTTTTCAACCCGTTCAAGAGGCAGGGCGGATTAATGATTTCCGTCTCACGCTATCTGAGATTCCATGATTCCTCTGCCTTGCTCACCACACAAGATTAGTGTAGGCTATGCAGCCAAGATTGCAATGCCATTAAGTTAAGAATAAATGCTCGCAATCGTGGTATTCGGAGTCCAAGATTTATCTTGGGAGAGGCGACGCCCAAGATAAATCTTGGACTCCTAAAAACCTTAACTTAATGGCATTGAGCCAAGATTGGGGATTGAGTTTTCGCAATTTAATAAAGACTGTAGGCGATAAATAGCCTACTACGAACGAGGATAAACGGCGTTAGGAAAAATCAATGCAAATTAAAATCAGAAATTTCGGCCCCATAAAAGCCTTCGATTTTGACTTAAAAAAAGATTTAGTGATGATTTTTGGCAAGAATAATATATTGTTGCCAAATCCCCCTCTATGATTTTCATAGAAGAGCCGGAGGCGCATTTGCACCCAGAGGCCACTGCCACCTTCGTTAAGGGCAACCACTTCAGTAGGGGCGGGCAACCACAAGGGATTGCCCCTACACCCGCCCCTAC
>JSZA02000254.1 GCA_000785145.2 Candidatus Thiomargarita nelsonii | reverse complement strand
AAATAGATACAAATCAGCAGTTTGTGTTAGTATAGACTCTAAACCAGCCATAAACAAAGTAGCGAAAAAGTCCTGTTTAATAGCTTCCGAGGCAAAAGTTTTCGCATAAGTACCGCGAAAACTTTTGCCTCGGAAACTGTTTTACCTGTAAAATTGTCAAGCCTAAGACGCTCCTTTAAAACGCCGAATAAAGTCTCAATCCCCCAACGCAAATGATACAATTCTTTTAACATTTGTGTAGTATATTTATAATCATTAAGTAACGATGTGACAAGAACTTCTACTTCTCCCGTGCTCAATATAACCCTGAAAAAACGTACTGTTATTGTCTCTGGCAATCCTAGACGCCTACACTTCTTTTTAACCTCTCCCTTGGCAGTTAAAGTGACTTTTTTACTGTCAAGAAAATGTTGTTTAAACAGTTGTTGTGCTGGTTTGAATGAGCTTTTAGAACAACGTCCAGTAAATTGCCTATTGAGTTTAACCAGAGAGGCTAAAAAGATGTATGAGGTGTAGTTTCGATCAAATAAAATAAGATCATTGGTTTGCGTGTGTTTAAGATGTTTTAAAGCCAAATCAACTTCAGAGGCAAAAGTTTTCGCTACCGCGAAAACTTTTGCCTCTGAAATATGCTTTAGCTGGCGCAAGGCAAGCATCAACAACAACTCTATTAAGAGGATCATACATCACTGACGCGATCGCATAACCATGTTCTCCAGTTATCTTCTTGTTGCCAACTGTTGTCTCAAATTTAATGGTACCCAATTCCTGTATAATCTCTGGGGTATTAGGCAGATGGATTTTAGAGCCGTCGATTGCCAATAGGCGGAAACCCCAAGCATTATCATACTTGTTATCGCCGTAAAGAACATCAAGCACCGCTTTGTTATTTAACATTACAAACGCTGTGGCTTTTAGATGACTACGGGCTTGGGTAAAAGCACTCTTTGTTACTAAAACACCATTGTCTAGCCTTTTGAAACGAAGTGGCGGGACGCCCAAAACTCATTTAAAACCAGTTGCATCGGCTTGATGCTGTTTTGTAATATTAACAAAATGACGGTTATGAAGTCCAATTTGTATTTGCGACTGAAAAATTTTGATGCGGTTCGATGTTCATTCTTAAATTTGTCATCATTTAAGAGCGAGCGGATAATTGAAATTGATTGGATGGCTTTGCTATTATCACCATTCAGCGTGTCTTTTTCCATAATTCTATTTTTCCTCTGGTTAAAAAGTCATTAAGTCTAACACATTTCTCTTAACTTAATGGCATTGATCCAACAGTGGAGGGGATTAATAAAAATGCCAAAAGCGGGTGCGCCTGATTTAAATTTCCATAATACGGGAGATTGTTTAGCGACTGAGCGTTTGCTATCAATCTGCCGTCGTGTAATGGGACGTTTTTTACGCACCCCCTTTTGGGCAAGTTCATAACCTTTTTTTAATTTTTGTTTAAGCTTTTTTTCAGCTTCCGCTTTAGCTTTTTCTGGGGTAGGATAAATTTTGACATCAGCCCGTCCTTCCGTGCCAATGCGACCATAACGGATGGTGACTTCTAGATTGTTGACAGTCACCTCATAAAATTTATGTGAAACAGCGTTTTCTTCCGATAATTCAAGATAAAATTTTTCCTTTGCCATTGTTCGATAGAGTCCTATGTTGCTTGAAAGGCATCGCGAGGTATTCTTCTCGTTCTGCGTGAATGCCATTAACTTAAACCGCTTTATAGCATAAGGGATTTGTATGTACGGCTAGTACTCTGTCAATTTGTTTTTTTGGAGTACAAAGCGGCAGCGTAGTACTGTCTGACAAAGCTAAAGCTTTGTACTCCAACGCAAAAAAAACAAATTGACAGAGTACTAGGGACAGGCTTGCTCGCAAAAAATGACACATTGAACGCTTTTTTAATGATTTTAGAAATCCAAGATAAATCTTGGACTCCTAAGACAAATTTAAGCTAAGCGGCTGGCGGCACATAATCTGCCGGCGGGGCGGAGCCTTCTGTAAACAAGAATTTTTCCATTTCTTCTTCAAGCATCTTGCGCGTTTTGGGATCCACAGGTGATAAACGATATTCGTTAATCAGCATGGTTTGTTGTTTGAGCCACATTTGCCACGCCTCGTTAGAGACATTTTCATAAATTTTGTGGCCCAATTTACCGGGATAAGGGGGAAGTTTTAAGCCTTCAGATTCTCTACCCAATTTGACGCAATTAACCATGCGAGTCATAATAATAATTCTCCTGTTTTAGGTGAAGTGAGTTGTGCCAATAAGCGTACCACAGGGGCCGCTAATCCATAAGTTTGAGTCGTGTTATACCAATTTGTCTCTCTCAGTGCCACTATTTGACAAGCATCCACTTGCATAAGTACCGGGGTAATATCTAAATGAAAATGCGTGAAAGTGTGGCGTAAAGTTCGCCAAGTGTAACATTTTGGGGCGGTGCTGTTAAGATGTTCTTGACACCATGTCTCAACAGCCGTTGAACATTCGGGAAAACTCCATAATCCACCCCAAATACCTTTGGGTGGACGCTTTTCTAACAAAACTTCGCCCAATTGATTTTGTAGCATAATAAAGGTAGTGGTTTTCACCGGTAAAATTTTACGCGCTTTAGGCACTGGATAAGCCGTCTCCTGTCGATTTTGATGGGCAGCACAATCGTGACTGAAAGGGCAAAGTACACATTGAGGGCGGCTACGTGTGCAAACGGTTGCGCCTAAGTCCATGATAGCTTGAGTGTAAGCGGCAACACGCTCGGTGGGCAGATTTTGTTCTGCTAATCGCCATAATGTCTTTGCAACTTTGCTTTCTCCAGGCGAACCGTCAACGGCATAGTAACGACATACTACTCGCTTGACGTTGCCATCAAGAATGGGATAGCATTGCCCATGCGCCAATGCCAAGATAGCCCCCGCCGTTGAGCGCCCAATGCCGGGCAAGCGCATTAATCCCTCTAAATTTGTCGGTAATTCTCCGAGATATTCGGTGCAAATTTGTTGTGCTGCCCGATGTAAGTTGCGAGCACGGGCGTAATATCCTAAGCCTGTCCATTGGTGTAAAATTTCATCCAACTCAGCGGCGGCTAATGTCTGCACCTTTGGAAATCGCTGCATAAAACGTTGGTAATAGGGGATGACAGTATTGACTTGGGTTTGCTGGAGCATGATTTCTGATACCCAGACACGATAAGCCGTGGGTTTGATTTGCCAAGGTAAATCGGTGCGCCCATATTTGTCAAACCATGTTAGTAAACGTTGGCTGAATGTATTGCTTGGCATAATTTCAGGATTTTACAATCTGTTCACGTACTGTTTGAATCACCGGCGCGGTATCTGGCTTGACGCCGCGCCAAATGTAAAAAGATTCAGCCGCTTGTTCTACCAACATACCTAAACCATCCAATGCCAATACTGCCCCTTGTTTTTGTCCCCACTGCACAAAAGGGGTGGCGGTGCTGGCATACATCATATCGTAACACCAACCACCTTGGGCTACTAAACCATCGGGCAATGGCGGTAATTCTCCTTGTAAACTGGCTGAAGTGCCGTTGATAATCAAATCAAAAGTTTGACCTTGTAAAGCGTCATAAGGACAAGCCGTGACATTTGCGGCAAATAATTCAACCAATGTCTCCGCCTTAGATAGGGTGCGATTAGCAATCACGCATTGAGCGGGAGTTGCTTGAAGTAAGGGCGCCAAAACGCCACGCACTGCTCCCCCGGCGCCAAGTATTAATACACGCTGCCCCTCAATCTGTCCCCCGTGATTTTGGATAATATCGCGCACTAAGCCAATACCATCGGTATTTTCTCCGATACGCTGTCCTTGATCATCAAACCATAAAGTGTTAACGGCACCTGCCCGCTCGGCACTTTGACTGCGTTGATCCGCCAAAGTCCAGGCGGCTTGTTTAAAGGGCACAGTGATATTTAAGCCTTTTCCACCAGCGGCTTGAAACTTTTCCACGGCTTGGACAAATTCGCCTTCAGCGACTAAAATAGCATCATATTGCATAACTTGCCCCGTTTGTTGGGCAAATGCAGCATGAATCAAGGGTGATTTACTGTGAGCAATGGGATTGCCCATGACGGCATAATCAGTTTGAGAATTGTTCATTTTGGGTGTTATTTTCTTACTCTGTCGTATGATAAGTACTGAATTTTTTACGATTCCATATTTTAGCATCAAAATTTAAGGCTTCCCATACTATGAACTCTTGTAATCAGCAACATCATTTCGCCGTCTTTGGCGACATTCATGGCAGAATTGCCCTCATGTAAGTACTGAACCATGAATTATCGGAGATTTTGGAGTCCAAAGCGGCAGCGTAAGGACGTAGGTTTCCAAAGCTAAAGCTTTGGACTCCAGCTTTGGACTCCAAAATACCTTAAAATTCATGATTCGGTACTTACACACTGGCATTTCTGTGGGAAAACGAGTCTGGCATTAAATTATCAGGCTTACTACAAGTGGGCGATATGGGCGCATTCCCAAATCCTTTTAAGCTAGATGATGCGACTCAAAAATACGCCAAAATCGATCAAGTAGTTGAACCTTATCAAGGGCCGGGTAATTCACTACTGGTGGGATTAGAGCACCTCGACTTTAATAAAAATGGAGAACTCAAAGAGGGTGCTTGGGGCATATTAACGCTTTCAGGAGACTTAGCCAATTTTACTTTTTCTTCTCCGAAAAACCTTCCATTTTTAAAAACGGTCAAACGTGAGACTTATCGCTCATTGCTTAATAAATGACCTCAGATGGCGGCGCGTTAAAAATCCTATTAATAAATATAAATTTTGACTTAAAAACGACAGTGTGAATTTTTGGAGAATCGAAATGACTATAAAATTAAAGACAATTGCTTTGCTTTGTGTATTTATTTTGCCACAGGTCTCCTGTTTTACAAAAACCGTCAAACCAACCCAGGATACTTTTTCAAAGGATAACAAGACTGTCAGTGAACAACCAACCGAGGAGACCTTAAGCAAGACAGACCTTGCTTTCACAAAGGGAAATGATGCCCTTATAAAAAATGATTATGCCAGGGCTTTCAACTGGTATAGCAAAGCCGCAGAACAGGGACATGCGATAGCGCAATTCAACTTAGGCAGTCTGTACAAATCCGGCAAAGGAGTGCCCCAAAATGACCAAGATGCCGTTAAATGGTATCGCAAAGCGGCAGAACAGGGACTCAAACAAGCGCAATACAGCTTAGGCAATATGTACCTCTATGGCAAAGGGGTGCCTCAAAATAACGAAGAGGCTGTCAAATGGTATCGCAAAGCGGCAGAACAGGGACTGGCAGAGGCGCAACTCAACTTAGGGGTGAGGTACTACAGTGGCAAAGGGAACAGTCAGGATAAGCCAGAAGCCGTCAAATGGTTTCATAAAGCCGCTGAACAAGGGGAAGTTCAAGCGCAATTAAATTTGGCTTTGATATACGCCAATGGCGACGGCGTTTCTCAAAATAACGAAGAGGCTGTCAAATGGTATCACAAAGCGGCAGTACAGGGAAATGTCATGGCGCAACTCAACTTAGGTATGAGCTACTACAATGGCAAAGGGATCAAACAGGATAAGCTAGAAGCCGTCAAATGGTTTCGTAAAGCCGCAGAACAGGGAGATATTCAAGCGCAATTAAACTTAGGTTTGATATACGCCAATGGCGACGGCGTTTCTAAAAATGAACAAGAAGCCATCAAATGGACTCGCAAAGCGGCAGAACAGGGAAATGCGGACGCACAAAGTTTATTGAAACAATGGGGTGCTTTATAACTTTGTATCGTAGGCAAATTACTAGAGAGCCTAAAAGGGTTTTAATGGGGCATCAAAGTCAAAAAATCCTATTTTTTTAAAAAATAGGATTTTTGGGATGTAGGGTGCGTCCTACGCACCGTCATTGGCACCATTTAAAATCAAATGCTTACTATAGATGATGCGACTCAAAAATACGCCTAATACTTACTTTATCAGGGGTAATCACGAGGAATTTTCCAGACACCTTGGATTTCCAGTTCTGTCAGCGTTGTATTCATCAAATGCCAACCTTCAAAGTCACTTTCACGCCAAATAAATGACCACCGATAGATTAGTGGAGCATTAAAAATCCTATTTTTTTATTAATTAAAAAATCTGATTTTTGGAACTAATGTAGGGTGCGTCCTACGCACCGTTATCGACACCATTTAAAATAAAATCATTAATGGTGCGACTTGATTTGTGCCCAGTACGCACCCGTTAGGCTCAATGCCATTAAGTTAAGCTTTTTTTGTAGGGTGGGTAGGGGCAATCCCTTGTGGTTGCCCGCTGCACCCACCAA
>JSZA02000257.1 GCA_000785145.2 Candidatus Thiomargarita nelsonii | reverse complement strand
GATGGTGCTAATTGGGAGAATAATACCGGGTGGAATGTGACGAATACACCTTGTAGTTGGAACGGAGTCACTTGTCAGAATGGTCATGTCACGAGTTTATCTTTGGGAGACAACAAGCTCAAGGGCTCTATCTCGGCAAAGTTTTTTAAATTGAAGAAATTGGAAAGTCTCGAACTGTCTGACAACGAACTCAATGGCACAAGCTTGAAGAACTTCAAGAAGTTGAAGAGTTTAAAAACACTTTGGCTCAACAACTGCCAATTGAGTGGAAAGATTCCCAATTCCTTGATGAAACTGAAGAAATTGTCGGAGTTAGATTTAAACGACAATTGCTTGAAGACAAAGGTTTCTAAGAAATTGAAAAAATGGCTTGATGGGCTCAATCCGGGTTGGGATGAGACTCAAACGGCTTGTTTTAGATAATGACAGCTTCGAGCCTATTAAAAACGATGTCATTATCGACTTTGGCACCAGAGCCTATTGCCGTGCCATTGCCAAAAGCTGCAACCGAGTTATCGTCGGTTGTGGGACAATAGGTGCTTTTTTAACAAGTTTTTTTTAAAAACTTGGTTTCTAAACTGGGTACATAGCTCAATCTCTATCCACCAAAAGATACGGTGCATAAGTACTGAATCATGAATTTTCGGGTATTTTGGAGTCCAAAGCTTTAGCTTTGGACTGGCGGTGGACTTGTCCTTACGCTGCCGCTTTGGACTCCAAGTGAGTTTGATGTCAAGAACAAAAAACGTAGAACTAAGAGTTTTAGAAATGCCATTTTTTCAAAAAATGGCATTTCTTGTTTAATTAGGGACAAGTCTATTATTTCTATAAAAATAAATGAAATAGAGCCGACTCCTGAGAAATCCTATTTTTTGAAAAAATAGGAATTCTTGGACAGCGTTTAAACGCAACCCGTTGGTTTCGGCAAACCGGCGTATCTCGAACCCTGTTTACCTGGACCATAAGGGAACAGCGAATAAAGATACTTACTATCCGCTTTCTCAGCCCCCAATTCGCTTTTAGCGAGTTTAGTCAACTTTCGCATAGCAGGCGCTGTCCCGTGTTCTTCGTAATACGCCCGTATCATATTAATGATTTCCCAATGCGCCTCACCCAGAACGAGATCATCTTTTTTAGCCAGGGCATTGGCTAAATCTTCGCTCCAATCGGACAGATTAACCAGATAACCTTGGGGATCAGTCTCAATGCTTTTGCCATTAACTTCAATTTGCATGGTGTTTATCTCTAATAGCTGACTAAAATACTCAAGTACTAAACCATACAATAGGGGCTTGATCAGATATATCAAGTAAATTGAAACGGGGTTTTGGCAACCCCGCATAAATTCAATCAATTAAGCTTGCACCCCTCCTCATTCTTTTGGCGACGTTCTCGTTCAATCTCCAATTGAGACTCCAGCCTTTGACGTGCCATACGCTCTTTTTCTATCTCATTGTTATAAGACATGTTTTTATTAAAAAGCATGACAACAGCAGCAGACAGCAATAAAATCAGCACGATGCCGGCAACATTTATAAACGACCAAGAAAATTGAGAGCGAGGCTTTACTGAAGAAGTCACAGTTGGAGCAGGCGCTAACATCTTGCCCCGCCAAAAAGCTATTGTCTGTGGTCTATCTTCTTCGCTGAGTTCTAAAGCCCAATCAATCGCTTTTAATAAGCGATTGTTATAATTACCCTTTCCTACCTTAACAGCGGGAATCATTGGATCTTTCATGATGCGACGGGTTGCGGCGGGTGGCGCTTCACCACTGATAGCGTAATACATCACCGCCCCGAGAGCATAAATATCAGTCCATGGACCTTGATTCTTAACTTCACTATCATATTGTTCTAAAGGAGCGTAACCGGGTGTCACGATACTGGTAACGCTACGAGTTTTTTGTCCGACTACATAACGGGCAGAACCAAAGTCAAGTAGAATCGGAATATTATTACTATGAATATAAATATTGCTGGGCTTAATATCACGGTGCAAAAACCCGGCTTTATGTACCTCTATCAGACCATCTAATAAAGGCAGTACGATTGTTAAAAGCTCTTTTTCTGTTAAAGTGCGCCCTCCTTTCAAATAGTCCGTTAAGCTTTTTCCTTCCTGGTATTCCATTACCATATAAGCAGTCCCGTTCGCCTCAAAAAAGCGTAATACCTTGACAATATTCTGGTGATTAAATTTAGCGAGAACTTGGGCTTCATCGATAAAGCATTTTAAGCCCCATTGAAATGACTCTTGATCTGAAGATGATTTGATAGAAACTGTGTTGACACCTTCACGTATGGCAAAATCACTTGGCAAATACTCTTTAATAGCCACTGATTGGCGTAACTGAGTATCAGTTGCCAAATAAGTGATACCAAACCCGCCTGGCTTTCCAAGCACAGAATCAATTTCATATTCATTAAGCAAAAATCCTCGCGGAAGCGCGTTACGATATTGTTGAACTTCCATATCAGTTCTCAGTTCTCAGTTATCATATGTTAGGAGTCCAAGATTTATCTTGGACGTCTGCATTTTTCCAGCATAGACAACACAAGCTCTTTACCAAGTATCCCCAAAAACGGCCCAAGCCGTGGACCCTTCTCCTTGCCCAATAAGACAGAATAAAGAAATTTAAACCACTCAGGCTGGCTCAAGCCATATTTTTTAGGAATAATGAACATCAAAGCTTGAAGTTCCTTACTATGCAAATTATCAAAATCCTCTGTCTGCTCAACAACTTCAATCAATTCAGACAGATATTGCCCGTATGACCAATCTATGACTAACGCCTCTTTTGAAGCCTGCGCCTCATAATCCTGCACATAAGCAATCACATTTTCGCAAAGTGTGCTAAAAAAACGCTCATTCTGAGCCACCGATGGATCATACTTTAAAGCGTACTTATACAACAGCGACGCATCACGAAGGCCCAGATTTTGGGCAACATTGAATAGCAAATTATAACTCAACTCATTATTTTCCAAGCTCGACGCATCATGCCCGTGCTGGACACTATCAATAAACCAACTATGAAAATTGGGATTATCAGTACTCTCTTTGCGGAGCACCTCAATATATTCATCTACAATTTTGGGCAAAATCGGCAACCCCATCTGTCTCGCCTTATTCGGATTAGCCAACAAAAAGTTTAACAAAGCACCCAAGGGAGAATATTTAACCCATTGCTCCATCGAAATGCCATTACCGATTTTCTTGGAAATCTTAGCCCCCTTTTCATCCAAAAACAATTCATACTTATAAAGTACTGGGGGCTTAGCACCCAAAATGGAACAAATTTTACTCGCCATACTGGCGGAGCTAATTAAATCTTTACCATACATTTCATAATTGACACCAAAAGTGTACCAGCGCAATGCCCAATCAATTTTCCATCCGACTTTGACTTTGCCCCCAGTAATGGATGTGGTAGCAACATGACCACACGGCTCAAAGCCTTGACTACTTTGATCACAGCGATAGCTCAGTGTATAATTATCAGGTGAGAGCTCAACAACCCGCGTTGTATATATTTTGCCACAAGAATCGCAAATCGGAAAAAACGGACTCCAAGCCTCTCTTTTCTCCTTAGAAATCGTTGAAATAAACATTTCCCGAATCTGGCTATAATTATCCATGACTCTTTTTAAGCCATTATCAAAAATGCCGCTTTTGTAACACTCAGTAGAAGAGTGGAACTCATACTCAAAACCGTAAGAATCCAAAAACAGTTTGAGTTGTCCATTCATATAATCAGCAAAACTGGCGGCTTGTTCAAACGGATCGGGGATAGAAGATAAAGGCATCCCCAAAAACGGGCGCAATTTATCATGATTAGGCACATTTTCGGGCAGACTTCTTAATCCATCCATATCATCAGAAAAGGCGAGCAAACGCACTTTAGCATCAGGAAATGCGTGTTGCAAGGCTTGAATAACAAAAGTTGTCCGCCCCACCTCAGCAAATGTACCGATATGTGGCAAGCCCGATGGACCATAACCGGTTTCAAAAATAATGGGTTTATCTGAATTTGACGCGACAGCGCGTAAACGTTTTGCCTCTTGATGAGGCCATGTCACTTTTGGCATTTTTATCACCTTATTTATAAATAGTCCAAGATAAATCTTGGACTCCAAAATACCACAATTGACCGGATCAATGTTAGTTAGGCAAAAAAATTTTATTGCTAAATTAAAATAGATAAGGTATATTGCTTGTCGTGAGGCTAGGGATGACGTCCCCGAAAAAACCGATGTCCTCGTCTGGTCGGTTTGCCTCACATCCCATTAACCAGACGACCTCTTGACAGATGAGGTTTTATAATGACTGAACGAAAAGCCATCTATTATGGACAAGTCGAGTTAATACCTGGCATTACTTGTGATGGTTATGTGCTGGATGACGATAGTGCTGTGATGAGTGAAAGAGGGACGGCGGACTTGTTAGGAATGGACCAAAAAACTTTGAAGGCCATGAGGGGAAACTGGCCTCCAAAAACACTTAAACCCTTCATTGACAATAGTTTTACCATGAGGGGAAACTTTGTAGAAGTCATTACCAAAAGTAGCCCTTATTATGGCAGAGAGATAGTTGTTTATACCAGTGCAACTATAGAAACCCTCATTCGGACTTATGCATCCGCTTTCATTAATGATAGCCTTCGTAAAAATCAAGTCCACGTAGGAAAAAGAGCAGTCGCTTTATTAATATCGCTTGTCCGAACAGTTCTTGATGCGACCATAAAGGAAGCCTGTGGATTAACTCCCAACATTCAGCAAACCGCCCAAAAAAACTACATAGACGCGGTAAAACTCATCAAAGAGTTTGGCTTTACCTGCACTGCTGGTGATGACATCGCCATCAAAAAAGACATAACCCAATTCCTTGACGTTCCAGAAAGCACCCTCAACAGTTTTCTTAGAAAACACAAAAACGACATCAAACCCATTCGACTGGATTCCGCAACAATTCGTTCTTTCGGTGGTAAAGCCTCACGCATGAATGGTTATCACTTGGATGATGTGACCAAAATGGCTTTGGGAATGGATACAGTCAAAGGTATCGAACTCAAAAAAAAGGTGTTTGGCCAAATAGGCGGTTTTGCCAAACCAGAGACTTCAGCCGAAGTGCAATGGCGAGAAGTACTGTCCAAGGTTTTTGAAGGTTTTGACTTGCACTTTAACTATCCGATTGGTCCATACAAGGTTGATTTCTTTGTGGCTAAACTCATGTTGGTCTTGGAATGCAATGGTTATTGCCACCGCTATTACGACCCCAAACAAGAGAAAGAACGGGAAAAATTGATTACCCAACGATATAATTTAGTTCGCTTCCATCATAAGGTCAGCTTAGAAACACTGATCAACGGTATTTTACAAGCGAAATCTGGAACTGTCATTAGGCTATATGATCTAGAACATATTGGCCAAGAAATGCCTTTGAATCTCAGCCCATTAAATAAATATGATTTTTAGATCGCTACAGCTCTAACAACGAACGAGCCACAGCCCTATCGCTAAAAGCTAAACGTTGATCGCCAACTTCTTGATAATCCTCCTGACCTTTTCCAGCAATCAACACAACATCGCCTACCATAGCCAATCGCTACCACAATTGACCGGATCAATGTGGCAAAAAAAAAATTTATTGCTAAATTAAAAGAGATAAGGTATATTGCTTGTCGTGAGGCTAGGGATGACGTCCCCGAAACGAAGTAACTTCGCTGTGCGGAGATCAAAGTTGGATTCTCTGGCCAACCTGCCTCACATCCCGTCATTCAGAGATAGTTTGACAGAGAGGAGCATGTATTATGGCAGTAGAACGAAAAGCCGTCTATTATGGCCAAGTTGAATTAATACCCTGCATTGTTTGTGATGGTTATGTGCTGGATGATGACACTGCTGCGGTAAGTTTCAGAGGAACAGCAAAACTCTTGTCCATGCATCATGGTGCCTTACAGAACATGGCTACTAAAACTATCCCAAAATCGCTTAAACCCTTTTGGGATAAGGGCTCGAACATGGCTACTAAAACTATAATGGTGGTTGCCAAAAATAGTCATTATAAGGGTAGAAATGTGGAAGTGTTTGATAGTGCCACTATCGAATCCTTGATAAGAGCTTATACTTTTGCTTTTGCAAGTGATAAACTCCGCGATACACAAAAACATATTGGGAAAAGATGTGCCATGTTATCAGCAAGTTTGGTTAGGACAGCCTTAGAAGTTGCCATCAAACAAGCCTGCGGACTCTCCCCCAATATCCAACAAACAGCCCAAAAAAACTACATAGACGCGGTAAAACTCATCAAAGAGTTTGGCTTTACCTGCACTGCTGGTGATGACATC
>JSZA02000253.1 GCA_000785145.2 Candidatus Thiomargarita nelsonii | reverse complement strand
AGTTCATTTTGTAATTGGTTGATGCGTTCTGAAATATCGGCATATTGTTTAGTCAGTAGCCGAGTAATATCGTCTGTAGAAATGGAAGTCACAAACTGGTGTGTCCCCATCGAGAGATAGTTCGATAAGTCACTAAATGCATTTTCAAGTCCGTGATATATTTTTTCTTGTAGAAACGCCTCATATAATTCCCCCATTTCTTTTTTGAGCGGCTTATCGGTGCCTTCGATACGTCTAAAGGTTGGAAAAAAAAGAGATGATTGAGAAACCTTGATAATTTCCTGATTGAGCATTTGAGAAATTTTCTCATCTTCATATTGAGCCATGCTCAGCGTCTTGGTTTGCTTGCCATTTCCAACATTCCAGATCAGGTTGAGCCTTGTCTTTGGTTGCCTAGACACTTTTAGCATAAAACGATTGGTTTCAATCTCAAGCTCTTCAAAATCAATAGCTGGAATGATTTTTTCAAGATTCCCGCTAATGAGATACCAAATAAGCCGGAGAACCGTCGTTTTTCCGGCACCGTTTTTGCCAGTGAGGATATTAAGATCGTCATTGAATTTGAACTCAAAATTCATTTTGTGATAGAGTCCAACGACTTTGAAATATTTTAGTTTTATCATGTTTTTTTGTCCAACATTATATTGATAATAAACCTTAAATCACTATTTGTCTGCAAGTGCTTGATAGCAAAACCCGTGACATATGCGTGACTCACCAGTTTCCGAGGCAAAAGTTGTTCTGCGTCAAAAGTATCCTCCATCAACATGAACACATCAATATCATTTGGTTCAGACTTGGTAGTAACAAATGATCCAAAAACGACAAATCTTCTCAGTTGAGCAGTTGCCGCTGCCAATCGATAAATGCGTTCCAACCGCAAGGCATTAACTCTACGTTTTGGCGTTCCTGTGCCAAAGTGTTCGATAGTTTCACGCAATGTAGCGCGATGTATACCATAAGGCAAATCACCCGTTTCAATGAAAGGAGGTAACAACACAGTATGTCCTTAGTGTAATAGTTTCTTACAACATGAATGCGGATTCTGGTTTAGCTCGTTCCCAAAGTTTGGGACCCCAGCTCACCGCGAAATAGACGACTTGAATGGGATCATGCTATTGTTAAAGCATACTACCAATTGGTGTGCAATGCCAACGATAATACCCGCTCTTCAAAGGGGTGCGTGGGAGCGCAACGATAAAGCTCGCGTATAATAACGGTGGGCATCCATGAGGTGCATCTATATATTAAGTTCCATGGTTTTTTCCTTTTAGCGGTTTTGTCTGTGAAAAAGTTTTTCAAAGCGATTAAGTGTTTTCTTATATTCGTCTAGGCTCATAAAATATTTGGGAGAAAAAGTAAAGTGCTTACGTCCATTGGGGGCTGTGCTGTCATGTACTAGCTGCAATCGACTGGGCAGTTTGATGTGTGGCATTAGGACAGGTGGGCATCCACGGGGGCATCTATCAAGTACATTGTGAGTGTGCAATCCGTGATGATCGCATCTGTCGGATTGAACATGGCAACGCTTGTGATATTCATGTCCAGAGGAGTCATCCAGCACTCACCCGCCGCAACCCAGATATTGAGGAGTAAACCGTCTTAATGCGGCCATGGCAAATAGGAGTCCAAGATTTATCTTGGAGGACAACAGAATAAAACCTAAACTATCTCACCGCTTGATATAATCTAACATTTTAGTTGGGGAAATATCCTCACCTTCTGGCCAGCACAATCCTCCCAACGGATCAATTGATACCTTTTGAAAATAACGGAAAGCTTTTAAACGCCAAAACGCTTCGCGGCTGTTGATCAGGGGAGTTAAATCTAAATCAAGTTTTTCCCCATCTTCCATAGTCAGGTGAAGCTGAAAATGATTATTGGCTCTGACACTTGCCGCCTTTATCCACGCTGTTTTAACCGCTGAGTTCATTCCATTTCTCCATCTTCAAGACGAAAAGCACCTGCATAATCTCCATAGATTCCATGACAGTGAGGTGGAACATGGTCATCCTATATAAGCTCATAGTCCCGTTTTTCAACGCCCAAAGCCAACGGACGCCATTTTTTGTGCGTACAGCTAATGGAGGACAACGAATAAAAGACTGAGGAGATAGATTTAGGAGTCCAAAATAAATTTTGGACTCCTAAATTGGGATTGAAAGATCATATCTTTAAAAAAATGCGTGGGATGCACCTACACTGGCTTCATTTGTTCTTTAGCACGATTGGTGACATCTGATATCAATTGGGAAGAAAGACGATATCCGATATCCAAAAGTTTATTGAGTAGTGGAGCAACAAGTGGAATGAATCCCTCTTCTTTAGCGAGTAGCAATAATCCACAAATACCAACAATTGGTATCCCTCGTTTTTTGGCAACAATACGTCCCTTACGTTCATCTATTAAAAGAAAACGACAATTCATTTGTTCTGCAAGAAGTATCGCCTCAACTTCCCCAGGATCCAATAATAATCCCAATGACGATTTTTCCTTTAATGGGTGTACTTCCACGACTTGCAACTTTCCCTCTGATAGAGCCGTCTTTAATATTGCAGTACCCGCTTTCTGACTCTCCAGGGCCAGTTCTTTGAATATCGCCGGAGGAATTAAAACATCGCCATACATTTGATGAAGAAGGTTTAAATGGTCAATTTTTGACAACGCGATCAGTGGCCCAGCATCAGCTACAATTACAGAATTCATCGGCCTACTTCTAACTCCTCATCAAGTTCAGTGGGTGAATAATCCACGACGGGAATGTCTGTGTCCTTTAGCAAATCAAGAAAATCATAAATAGTGAGATTTGCAATCCTAGCGGCTTGTGCTAGAGTCAAACATCCCGCCCCAAATAAATTGAGTGCCATTGAACGATGTACCCCGTTTTCTAGTAGTGTTTGATTAAAGGGGATCGCTAAAAAGCTTGGATGATCCTGTTTGGTGATAAGGGCAAGTCGTCCTAATTCTGCATTTTGAATGAGTTCACTGGTTCGTTGGCTTAACTCGTTAATACTAAAAACATGAAGGCTTGTCATCATAAAATAATTTCCATTTTGTTGTAACGAAAATTCACGGCATAACATAAAGGTTAAATTTTTGAAGTCCTGATGACAGGGCAAACTTTAATTATACACGGTTTTCTGACAAAAAGTGATCCCTGTATGGCGCAAACGCTGTTAGCGGGCATGGACTTTCGTGCCGCACCAATGCTCCAAGTTTTTTTTGATTTGATGTCCAAAGCTAAAGCTTTGGACTCCAAGTGCCGGTCAAATGGAATTTTTAAGGTACACGCACAATTTCTATCGGTCATCCACAATAAGTACTGAACCATAAATTATCTGGCATATTGATTGGAGTCCAAAGCTTTAGCTTTGGGCAGTCCAAAGCTAAAGCTTTGGACTCCAAAATACCTTAAAATTATTGGTTCAGTACTTAGCCACACAATCTTATAGAAATCCTATTTTTTCAAAAAATAGGATTTCTTTGAAAGTTGAAAATGTTAAAAGACTTTTGTTGAGCTAGATAATAACCAAAATGGCTGACTAAAGCTATTCAAAGAGCCAAACAGGTTGAACAATATCACAAAGATAATGCAACTGAAACGGATAATCCCTCTACACGACTCTATGAATTGGTTGTCTATCTGCAAAATTTAACTAAAAATCCGCAATAAAGTTTTTTGCGTAGTACAGCTAATGGAGGACAACGAATAAAAGACTCAGGAGATCGGAGTAATGATTCCAAGGATTTTCCCATTCGTTGTACTCATACCAAAAGCGTCGATTGGCCGTGATGCTGGCGCATAAGGACTTAGTTCCCACGCCTTTACTAGGAAGCAGATTAAACGACATTCAGTCCCATTCGTTGTCTGACAAAATAAAAAAACTTTTAAAAAACAATAAAAATTATGACTGAATGGGGTGGCATGAGGATGGTATGCCAAAGGTTGTTTTTAATCCCGTCATTTTTCACCTCATCCCTTTTCAGTTTTCACGCAACAATGCCCGAAAACCCGCCTGCTGAAAATGTATATCTGTCGTCAAGGCATCGGTTATTTCACGATCAGACATGACAACAAATGACACACAATCAACAAGCCCCCATTCCTTATCCATCCTGTCACGGTAAAGTTTAAAGGCGCGTACATAGAATTCTTCTGAAAAAGCGAGCGTAGGGTGCGTCCCACGCACCTTTTAAATCAGCTTTGGTGTTTGTTGTGGATTGAAGGTGCAGATTGAGGTGCGTAGGACGCACCCTACGCTTGCTCATGTTGACTGTCCTCACCATATAGATAGGCATCAAGCTTAGTTGACCAATCTGGTGGACCATCTAAATTAAGTGAACTTGCAGTGTCTAAAAAAGTGTATTCTGCGTCTTGGGTAAATGTTTCGATAGTCATCAATACACGACTGTTTGGTTCAAGTGCCAATGGTTTATTGGGATGCAACACGGTGCCATCAAATCGTGCTTCAAGTGTTGTAATCATCATTATTCTCCTAAATTAGAACTGACAAAATAAAAACTACCAGAAAATATTAATCAGGCTGCATCTAATGGGATTGAAAGGCGGCTTGCTTATTGGGCGGGCTTTTTATTTGATGAGTTTGAAGGTAATGGGATTGGTAATTGGAGCAGAATGCCAATCTGAAGCTCTATGCTTTGATTTTCAATATTTATATTTGATATGTGGACTTTAGCTTCTACAGGAATAGGATTACTTAATTGAGATTGAGTCGCAGCTGGCTGAGTTTTATAACCTGCATCCTCAAGCCATTGACAGATATTTCGCCAATTTTCTACTTTTTCATTATCTCTATCTACAAGCGTTTTAACGTATTGATATAAAGTTTTACACAAGTCAACTTCAACCCCCCTGGCACTTTTTTTGCGCTTTTCAGCTATATCAGCGGGACTATAACCACACAACAAGCCGCGCAGATGTAATTTTTCAATTGGCGTGAGATTTTTTCCTTTAGTTGATGCCAAGTCTGTGTACAGTTTTTCTAAATCCCAATCATTTTTAGCTTGGACAAACAGTTGCTCAGTTTGTTTCATCATTGTTGCTCTCTCAAAAATAAATAAAACCTAATAAGCCTAACGTTATTTATAACCTGTGTTAGTTGTGTTTAAGACACATTTTAACTTATGATATGTCCGCCATTTGAATGGTAACTATTATTTCCTAACCAATAGACAGAATATTATAATGTTTTTTAGGTAATTTTAAAGGAGTTCAAGATTTATCTTGGACTTTGATCATGATAACATAATTTCTAGTATTTGTGACTGAAAAATTTTTGGCGCAAACTCAAATTACCCGTTCTTTAGTGAAAGGAATAACAACAATGAAAGTGAAAACTCTGAGTTTAGTGGCTGGTATGACCTTAGTTGCCAGTGTGGGATTTGCCCAGTCCGTTATAGCACAGGACGGAATGACTTGGACGAAGACAGGCGTAGACGATATTTATGGAGTGGTCGATGTGGGCTGCGGCCATACACCAACGTCAACGGGAGGGTTCAACCAATGCGATCCGTACAACGGTGACACCGATTGCGACGCACTATTACCAGTGCTATGCTTCCTTCCCGCTGGGCTACCTAAACCACACAATCTGAGTACTCCTAGCCACTATCACCAATGGTCTGGTGGCGTCGTTGCAACAACCCCTATTGTTAGCGGCAATAGCTTTGCAACTGTCGGTGAGGTCGATGATTTCTGCCGAAAGCACTTTGGTTCTGGTTGGCGCGTCGCGGAATTTCACGATGGTTGGGGTTGGTACTTTAAGGCCTATGGGAATGTCGGAAATAACTTCAATTATTCCAGACGGCGTTTTTGGGTCCACATCAATGGTCAGGCTAATGGCAATTGCTGGTAATGGTTTTAAATCAGCTTTAGTGTCTGTTGTGGATTGAAGGTGCAGCGAGCGTAGGGTGCGTCCCACGCACCTTTAAAAACGGCCTTAGGTGTCTGTCTGTTGTGGATTGAGGTGCGTAGGACGCACCCTACATTGGCTTATGGTTCAAACGGATTGAACAACTTCAGAGGAAAAAGTTTTTGCGGAGCAAAAACTTTTTCCTCTGAAAAATTCGGCACTTTTTGGAAATCATTGATATTGCGTGTCACCAAGGGCAGTTCCAGATGCAAAGCAGTGGCTGCGATAATGGCATCCGGCACTTTCAGTGAAGTCGTTTGCCGCAATTGAATACTCCGTTTTACAATCTCTTCGCTTAAAGGTTGCTCACTGAGATTACTGAGTAAATCTTCCGCACTGCTCAAAGATTCATCGCTGTGCTTAGTCCAGCCAAGCACTTCTATACGAGTAATGACCGAGATAAAGGCACCCGTTTCTATC
>JSZA02000255.1 GCA_000785145.2 Candidatus Thiomargarita nelsonii | reverse complement strand
TCTCAAAGTGCCGGCAACCGTCGCAATTTCACATAATCCAACAATCCATTTAAATCTTCTTGAGTTGACCAATATATGCCATGTTCTGACATTAACTCTAATGCTTTGGGACTAAAACCATCAAAACTAAAAAACCACAATCGCATAATTTCAGCATCTCGATCCAACTTCACCACTTGCGCTTTATCTAATAATTGCTGCACCTCTGTGGGACTTACTTTACGTTGTGAACGCCATTTACTTTCTGCCACCCATTGTTCAATTCCAGCAGCCGCATGAAGATCAATTTCGGTTTCCGCACCTACTCCTAAACGTTCTCTTAGGCGTACATAGTTAAATTCGGGTACTTCAATCTCATGAGCCTGATGAAAATAATGTCCTGGTAGCCGCTGCCGTTGGGCATTCTGGAGAATTTGCGCCATATAAACTTCGGCTAAATAACCTTTTAAATCTCGAATTTGTCGCTGGAGTTTTTGGTATTGAGTTTGCAGCTCATCTCTCACTTCCGAGCCATTTTGCCCCTCGACTTCAATACGTCCCCAAATTCGCAGAAATTCCAACAAAATCGGATCTTTAACTTTACGAAACCAGTTGCCTAATTCCAAATACTCCAACAAGTCACCACGCGATAGTTTGATTAACACTTCACGAATTTGTGCGAGAGACACCGTTTGATAATCTTTTTTTAACAGTGCCTCTTGAATTTGGCTTAACTCAATTTTCTCTCCCTCGCCAAGGGCGGAAAGATATAAAATCCATTTGGTAATACCATATTCATTAATTCGCTCCAGCCAACGAGTCACCTGATCACTCAGTTCACTCCAAATAAAGCCCGAGGATAAATCGACTGCTAAAATTTTATTGAGAGTTTCTTCAGTTAAAATTGCTTGCTCCATTTCAGCCGCTTGTGCCACAATGGCATTGATATAAAAAGGGTTACCACCACAACGTTCTGCTACTAAGGGTGCTAATTCTGGTGAGATAGTTACCTGACGATATTTAGTGACTTTATTGACTAATTCGGTACCCCAATAAGCGGTTAAAGAATCAATTGGCTTACTACGAAACCGTCCAAATAATGATCCCCGTCCCAAAATTTCACGCGCTAAAATACTCATACTCGAACCGGTGACAAAATGAGGACAAGTCGGTGATTCCACCGCTTCTTGCATATAGCCAACTACGTCAAATTTATGCTGAGGTAGGCGGGTATTTTGAAATTCATCGAGAAACATGACGATCGTGCTGTCATCATAATCTGAGACATGACGAGGATGAGAAAGTGCAGATTGTTCCGGGATTGTTACCTCTTTAGCAATAATGCTCTCAAGAAATTCAAAGGCATTTTTAAAACCATTAGTAATGGTCAGCTTATTATGAATAATTTCTTTTAAGTGAGGTCGATCGACCTTTTTTTCTGACAAAATACTTGGTTCACGTAAACGAAAAGCGACATACCAGCGAATAAAATTTTCCACATATTTAATCGCAAAATCCCAGCGATTGTCAAAGGTATCTGGAAAACTAAAAAAGACTGGTACCACTGCCTGTGGATCTTTATGATCTTGCTCAAAAAAGAGTCGATTCACAACTCGCTTAAAAATTTCTGTTTTGCCCATACGACGCTGTCCTAATAACACCGTAGAACCAGTACGACGAGTTTTCGCTTTCAAGGCAGTGCGGTAGAGATAGTCTAAATATTCTTGACGATCAGTATAAATTTCTTCCGCTACTAAGGGTTTGATTACCCAGTTGGGTGAAGTCATAATCATATTCATCTAATTAGTTGGTTGGATTGAATGTATAATAACATAGAACTAACATGACAGAGATCAACTAATACATGTTGCTGCCAGATCGGATGCAAATGTTCTATCATCGTTTGAAAACGTTGGGTTGCGACTCATGAATTTTCTAGTGCTTTGAAAAGATTAAAGTTGTTTTTTTAAATCACGCGGTATAGAGGAAGATAAGGCGGCACGATCTGTGCCATAGTAGGCGATTTGAACGGGCTCCCAGCTAGTCAGCCCAAATTTGCCGGTGCTGAACAATTTTGAATACCGCAAGAGGTTGGATCATCAATACAAGCTTGACGACCGGCTTGATAAGCCTCTTCATATTTATTTGTGCTCTTATAGATTTTTGAGCTACCATTGGCGTTAGCCACCGCCAAATAATGGTCGCCGCCAATCGTAAAAAATTCCAAATCAGAAACCCCCTGAGTAGGAATAGACTGAAATTATTCAAACTCCAAGCCCTGTGCATATCCCATGGTCAGAATTACCATTAAAGGTACGGTGCGGCACCTCAGTTTTAGTATTGTATTTCTCCTTTAATTTAAAAAATAAAAAAAACTAATGTCATATCTCAACTTGTCTGATTCAGACAATTATTGATTATATAAAATTGGACTTGTCGTTTTACTAATGAGACTTTTCAAAAAAAATAGAGATTTGTCAGGTACAAAAAATCAATAGTTGTTTAGGGCAATGTCCAAGATAAATCTGGCCGACTCCTAATTTACCACTAAAGAGGAGCCTACCCCCAATTTGATACGATCCAATCGGCTCAGCACCGCTAAAGGTGTATTCAAAAATCTTGGTATCAATCGAAATCAACCCCCGAAAACCAAGATAATCCGATTGCAATTAAATGGTTTTGTCATGGTTGATTATATAAAATTGGTTGTCGTATGACACCTAAAAAAATTCGAGAGAACATAAAACTTCATGTCGGCTTTATGTTTTAATGGCTCGAAACGAAGTAGTCTCGTAGAGAACTTGTTCAAATTTTCAATGGTGATGCGACTGAGTTTCATTGTAGTTGATGTCCAAGAATCTCCTAAGCCGGGGGGATAGGATTAGTAAATTCAACAAGCTATAAGTTCATTCAACAATTGAGGATGATTATTCAGTAAACGTAACAAATTACTGGTCGAACGTATTGGAGTGGTTTCGCCACGCTCATAACGAGTGAAAGTATCTGGGCTACCACCACAAAGTTCTACGGTCTGTTTTTCGGTTAGTTTTAATTTCATACGAATTTTCCTAATATCGCTTGAAGTCAACAAACCTTCTACTTGTGACTGAAAATCATTTTTCTGTCTTTCTGTGGCTTTCAGATCGGCACCATTAAGAATGCCTTCTTCACATATATTACACCACTCTCCTGGTTGTTTAACCGTAAGTGTGTGTCCTTGGTATGTGTAAATTTCATTAATGGTTTTTCTTTCTAAAAAACCGTCTTTGCAAAAAGGACATTTTTTCATGTTTTTTCACCTCTCTTTAAAAGAGACAATTATGTTACCTTCGCTGTCAACCATAAATTTGATATATAACTGAAGATTGTTATATTCAAAGTGATAAACATCCTGCCAAACTCTATGATCTGCATAAGTCGTCATTGATTTATAAAAATCATGAAGTGTCAATGAAATACAACATCCCTATATTTTAAACCAAGTTTAAAACAGGTTTGATCAGCACTCCTAGACATACGTAAGTTAGACACTTTTTGAAATGTGTCCTTAATCGTATCAAGTTTATAATGAGGAGAACGTTTTTCCATAGTGGGCACCTTGTAATTATGGCAAGCTACGCTCGCTCGCTAAGGTTTTGGAGACTGGCATTATGGGGTGAAAGGTGGAACTGTGCTCCGGCTTATGACTACTATGACCTGTAATGCCAAGTTTAACGTTTTAATAATGGATAAGTCAAAACATAAAACCAGCAGAACAGTAGGTTTTGACTTATCCGAGCGATCCTACTTACTATGTAGTTATTGGTTTTGATTTATTTGTTATTCCGATCCAATCTCCCCAAAACTCTGCAATTGCAGTTGAACAGGCTCCCAGCTAGTCAGCCCAAATTTGAGCCAATAGGTATTTTCATAGTTGGGGATGTGTAGGACGTTTGAGGTTATGTCAAAGGTGGCTACTCCTGTTGGAATACCGCAGGATGCTGGATTATCAATACAGGCTTTACGACCCGCTTGATAAGCCTCTTCATACTGACTTCTGCCATAACGATATATTTTTGAGCTTATGTTGTAGGTGGAATCGTTATGATAGTTAGCCACTGCCAAATAATGGTCAGTGCCAATCGTGAAAAATTCCCAGTCACTAGCTCCCACAGTGGGGATGGATTGGTACTCAATAAAGCTCGCACCATTCCAGCGATAGAGCTTGGAGTTGATGTTGCGAGTTGAATCGTTACGATAGTTAGCCACCGCCAAATAATGGTCAGTGCCAATCGTAAAGAATTCCCAGTCATAAGCCCCCTGAGTGGGGATAGACTGGTACTCAATAAAGCTCGCACCATTCCAACGATAGAGCTTGGAGTTGATGTTGTAGGTGGAATCATTATATTGGTTAGCTACCGCTAAATAATGGTCCGTGCCAATCGTGAAAAATTTCCAGTTACCAGCCCCATGAGTGGGGAAAGACTGGTACTCGACAAAGCTTGCTCCATTCCACAGATAGAGCTTGGAGTTGATGTTGTTGGTGGAATCTGAGCCATAATTAGCCACTGCCAAATAATGGTCAGTGCCAATCGTGAAAAATTCCCAGTCATTAGCTCCCACAGTGGGGATGGATTGGTACTCAATAAAGCTCGCACCATTCCAGCGATAGAGCTTGGAGCTTATGTTGTAGGTGGAATCGTTAAGATAGTTAGCCACCGCCAAATAATGGTCAGTGCCAATCGTAAAGAATTCCCAGTCATAAGCCCCCTGAGTGGGGATAGACTGGTACTCAATAAAGCTAGCACCATTCCAACGATAGATCTTGGAGTTTAGGTTGTGGGAACCGTTATTCCAGTTAGCCACCGCCAAATAATGGTCAGTGCCAATCGTGAAGAATTTCCACTCATCAGCCCCCTGCCCCTGAGTAGGGATAGACTGGTATTCTACAAAACTTGTACCATTCCAGCGATAGAGTTTGGAGTTGTCGTTCCCTCGCTGAGCCACCGCCAAATAATGGTCAGAGCCAATCGTAAAGTATTCCAAGTCATGAGCCCCCTGAGTGGGAATAGACTGAAATTCTTCAAACTCAAAGCCCTGTGCATATCCCACTGGGGTTAGAAACAGCATCAAAGCGGTACTCAAAATCACCGTGAGGCGGGTTGTTTTGTGTTTATTGATCATTGTTAGTCTCTCCGTTCAAGTTAGTTGATTACAAAATCAAGAATAAAAAGCCATCGGCTGATTTTTAGCCAGTGGTTGTTTACACTCTATAAAGAAAATTTTCCAGCACAAATATTTTCCTAATGCGAAATTCCAAAGGGCTTTCTACCAAAGCAATCGCTTTAAGGTTTTCTATCCCAGCAACAAACCATGGGTGTTGACAAGCTGGAATACTGAAGACCCAATTTGGTACCTCTAAGCCTTGTTCATGGCAAAGGTATTCAATCGTTTCAGAGGAAAATGTTTTTGCGCGCAAAAACATTTTCCTCTGAAGGCAATCAAAGCATCCATTTTTTCGTCATCCAGTATGTATGGGGTATCAATTGCGGAAATATCTTTATAACGACGAAAATCATCTACAAAATCCATAAACGGAATTTGCCAATATTCCGGTTGTTGCCGGATTTTATTTTTGATTTCAACGATAGACTTCATTGTGCAAATAACTCTTCTATAAAAAATTGAGTGGCTGGTTTAATCTGGAATCATTTAACCAATCTTCATCCAGATTATTAGCGTGAGCCACTTTTTCAATTGCGGCGCGGAGTTTTGGTACCGGCTCAAAAATGGCATCAACGTCTTTGGTGCTTGGTCTAGCGTTATATACTAGGCACATTACCGCCCCACCATAGAGACATATTTCACCTTTTATGTCGATTGATTTAAGTATTTCATTCAGTTGCTCAAGATAGTCTTTAATTTCTTGTTGAGTCATAATCTTACACGGAGTTTGGGATTGATAATACCCCTCGATTTTCACCGAGAGGCTTAAAATTAGATAATCTGATTGCAATTACAAGCACGGTGCGTAACCAACACCTAAGTTTTACCATCATATTTACTCCTATAAATCAAAAAAAATAATCGACTTGCCCCAATTAACTCATTACTGAGACGTTTAATCAAGTTTTAATGAGCCACACACACCCCAACGTCCAATCAAACACAGTGCCTTATACATTATTAGACGACGCTTAAAAAAAAATGTGAGGCTCAATTAAAAAAAAACTTGATCCTCTCCTTTATTACAGAGGGCAACCATAAAGGATTGCCCCTACAAACCGTTATATTATGTAGGGGCGGGCAACCACAAGGGATTGCCCCTACGAAGTGGTTGCCCTGGGGCGTTGGTGGCATTGAGATCAAAGGCACAAGCAAACATGGTTTTCTCTCAAAGTGCTGGCAAGCGTCGCAAT
>JSZA02000252.1 GCA_000785145.2 Candidatus Thiomargarita nelsonii | reverse complement strand
GATAAATCTTGGACTCCAAACTCAGGAGTCCAAAATTGATTTTGGACGAGGCGCCCAAGATAAATCTTGGACTCCAAACTCAGGAGTCCAAAATTGATTTTGGACGAAGCGCCCAAGATAAATCTTGGACTCCAAACTCAGGAGTCCAAAATTGATTTTGGACGAGGCGCCCAAGATAAATCTTGGACTCCAAACTCAGGAGTCCAAAATTGATTTTGGACGAGGCGCCCAAGATAAATCTTGGACTCCTTAAAAAACTTATGTCGGCTCGATGAGCGCTCCGCGTGGGAAACGCAGTAACGGAACTTCGTTCCGATCATGCCTGCCTCGACGCTCCGCGTCGAAAAATTAGCTTTGATGACTTTTCACATCCAAGCGATCCCGCAATTTATCTCCCAAAATATTCACCGATAAGACGACCAATAATAAAGCCATTCCCGGTGCTAAAACCATGTGCGGCGCAACCAGCATATAGCGCGTACCATCACGTATCATGCTACCCCATGAGGCGTCGGGCGCTTGTACGCCTAAACCTAAAAATGATAATCCCGCTTCGGCGATCACAATGCCGGCGATACCAAAGGTGATTTCAATGATCAATGGGGCGAGTAATAAGGGTATAACGTGATAGCGCAAAATACGCGGAGTGCCTGCGCCCAAAGCGATAGCCGCTAGGACATGTTCTCGGCGTTTCAGTGACAAGGTTTGTGCCCGCGCTATTCGGGCAAAGCCTACCCATCCGACGACTGAGAGTGCAAAAACGACATTTTCAATGCCTGGCCCTAATATGCCTGATAAGGCGATGGCCAATAATATCCCTGGAAAGGCTAAAAAAACATCCATGATTCGCACAAGAATCAAGTCAACAGTGCCGCCTAGCCAAGCGCTTATTGTCCCAATCAGTGTCCCTACCGTGGCTGATACAAAGATGACCCAAAATGCAACAAAAAATGAGGTACTTGCGCCCATGATTAAGCGAGCTAAAATGGGGCGACCTAAGTCATCGTAGCCTAACCATTCTGATAGGGAGGGCGGTTGTAAGATATTTGGCAAAATAATATAGTTTGGCTCTAAGGGGAGCCAAGGGCCGAATATGGCTAATAAAAACCATAAGAATAATATGAATGAAGAGTATTTAAACACTATAACGCACCCGTGGGTCTAACCAAGCATATAATAAGTCGGTCAACGTGTTAATAAAGACATAACTTAAACTAATCAATAAGATACAAGCTTGTACCAGTGGATAGTCGCGCCGTTCTATCGATTCAATGGTTAATTGACCGATGCCTGGCCAAGCAAAAATGATTTCGGTAATCACCGCACCGCCTAATAATGTACCTAATTGTAATCCTAGCACAGTGATGATGGGTAGCGAAGCGTTGCGTAGTGCGTGATAGATGACGATCGCCGATTCAGATAATCCTTTAGCGCGGGCGGTGCGGATGTAATCTTCATTGAGCACTTCGAGTAAGGTTGAGCGTATCATACGGCCTAGTATCGCTGCCAGGGCTGTACCTAAAGTGATGGCGGGTAGGATGAGTGATAAAGGGCCTTCTCGTCCACTGACCGGTAGCCAGCCTAGCATGAGGGAAAATAGGAGTATTAACATGGGTCCTAGCCAAAAATTAGGGATGGATACGCCCAGTAAAGAAAATACCATGGCACTGTTGTCGTAAATAGTGTCTTTACGCAGTGCGGCTATACTCCCCAGCGGTAGTGCCAGTAATACGGCGACGAGTAAGCCGGCAATGGCTAATTCTAAGGTCGCGGGAAAGCGTTCTAAGAGTATGTCGAGAATTGGTTCCTTGGAATATAAGGAGTTGCCTAAATCTCCTTGTAACAGATTGGTGATATAAACCCACCATTGTGTTAATAGGGGTTGATCAAGTCCCAGTGCATTTCGTAAGCTTTCTAAATCGGTTGGCGTTGCCGTTTCGCCGAGCATGGCTTGCACGGGATCGCCGGGGACGAGGTGAATGAGTAAAAATACGAGGGTGATAACGCCTAAGACAACGATGAATGTGCTCAGTAGGCGAGTGAGTAGGAATGATAGCATGATTTATTTAGATTCTTCCACTGAGCGCGAATAAGCCAAGCCCATCAATATGATCCCAGCTATCAGCATAGGTAAGGTTAATATTTGTCCCATAGTCATCCATTCAAAAGCGATAAAACCTAAATGTGCATCGGGTGTGCGGACAAATTCTACTAAAAATCGAAAACCGCCATACCCAATTAAAAATAATCCCGATACTGCCATCGTCGGGCGTGGGCGTTTAGAAAAAAGCCATAATATGATAAACAAAGCTAGTCCTTCAAGGGCGGCTTGATACAGTTGCGAAGGATGGCGTGCTAGATTGTCAACATGGGGAAATACCATACCCCAATCTGAATTAGTGGGACGCCCCCACAATTCGCCGTTGATAAAGTTGCCAATCCGCCCGGCACCTAATGCAAGGGGACCCAGTGGTGCAATAAAGTCGGTGATTTCAAAAAAACGCCGTTTAATTTTGCGTGCATACAACCAGGTTGCGACTAAAACACCTATCAGTCCACCGTGAAACGACATACCGCCTTGCCAGATTTTAAAAAGGCTTAATGGTGTATCCAGAAAGGTAGAGAAGTCGTAGAATAAGACATAGCCTATCCGTCCACCTAGTATAACGCCGAGTACGCTATAAAAAATAAGATCACTCATTTGTTCTGGAGAGATAATGGCTTTTTCAGCCCGCCGTGTTCCCAACCACCAAGCGAGAGCAAATCCAATTAGGTACATGGTGCCGTACCAATGTATTTTTAAGGGACCAAGTTGGAAAAGCACAGGATCGATTTCAGGATAGAGGATAATCATAGTTAGTAATTGTTTTAGTCTCGTTTTCAGAAAGCGACTGATAATAACACGATTTCAGGGCAATAACGACACAAAAATTTAAGCGGTGAGGTAGCGGATTAGAATTCATGATCACTCACCCAAGTAACCAGTTGAAGTAACCAAGTTTTATTAAGAAAATGCGGTTCAGTATTGAGGCGTTGTTCTTGCCAATACCAACCATCAACCTCAATGTTGTAGAAGGTTTGGGGATTGCTTGCCAACATATAAACGACATAGCCTCGATCCAACCAACCCTCGACATCTATCGTCCCCTCTGCTAACAAAACAGATGCGCCAGCGGGTTTAAATTCTGCTAACTGTTCACCTTCTTGAGTTTTTATAGTGAGTTGAGGTGCTTTGTATTTCCCTAATGCTTCAATGACCTCAATTTCGCCATTTTCCAAAATCAATGGCTCATCTTGTAACCAATTTCTAATATTGGCGTACAGTTGATTGATACGCTGTAAATAAATGTGCTTTTTTACCTCAGCGTCTTGTTGTTCTACAATCTTATGCATAATGGCTAAAATGAGTGATAAATTAAGCTTTAGTACAACGGATTAACGATACGAAGTAAGTGTTTATCAAATAAACTTATTTTTTTATGTGTCATTACCCATAATCCATTTATTCCGTTAATCCGTCCTTATTACTCCTCAACAATCAACTGCCACACATCGCTATAATTTTCCTCAGTCTCGCCAAACTTCCCTTTGATGCGCCAAAACACGGTTTCGCCATCCAACTGTTGAGCAAAACTCGCCCACGATTCTGCCCCCGGCGAAAATTCCATCAACGGGCTCCAAGGGAGACTTTCTATCCCCGAACCCGGATAGGCATATTGGAAACTGAATCCTTCATAACCCATGGCTTCCCACTTAAACACTGGCACGGTGTTAGAGCCGAACACGGCACCATCTGCCGGACTTTTAAGGGTAATAAGGGGTGCTGTCCCTGCTGGGTAGTGGAAAGTACTATTACCAAACCGATCAATATCCTCTATGCGATATTCAAAATCTTGGCTCGCTGAGGAGCTATCAATAAATGAGTAGTCAGAATTATCACCTTGCGCCGGAATAAGTGAGTCATTGATTTTTTCCCAAAAACCGCCCGACACTCGCCGCCAGACGTTGAATCCTTCATTATCGAATTCGGTGGCAGTACGCCAACTCAGCTCAACCCCGTTTGAGTCCGAATTCACTTGAAAATCGGTGAGCGTCACTAGGGTGGGCTCACAGGAAACGCTATTAAGTGTACCGAAAGTATCATTTTGACCGGTCGTAGCTGTGTTGCCGCTGAAAGTATTGTTGCCGCAGTCATTGACCACTGCACTACACTCGCTGTCCCCTTCGTTGGGGGTGCATATGAAAATGGCACCGCCTCGGCCTTCGCCGTCTTCCGCATTTTCACCACCTAAACCCTTGCTGGCGGAATTATTGTTAAAGATGACGTTATTGAGCCTCACGGTGCCTGATTTTGCGAACAGTGCCCCGCCGAAGCCGGCACCGCCGCCGCCGTTGAAGTTGGCACCGTTTCCGCCGCCGAAGCCACCACTGCCACCACTGCCACCACTGCCGCCGCCGCCGCCGAAGCCACCACTGCCACCACTGCCGCTGCCGAATGCATTGCGGCCGAATCCTCCTCCTCCGCCGAATCCGCCTCCTCCGCCGAATCCGCCCCTGAAGTTTAAGTAGTCGCCGATGCCACCGCGCCCTTCTCCTCCTCCGCCGCCGAATCCACCGTTGCCGCCGAATCCGCGAGCGCCGTCCTGGCAGGAGAAGTGGCCGTACTGCGGGCCCAGGTTCTTGTGGCCGCCGTTGCCACCGCTGCCTTCTCCTCCGCTGCCGCCGAATCCGCCGTTGCCGCCGTAGCCGTTGGCGGCCTCCCGGCTACCACATAAGTGCCAGAAGAATATGCTCGTATTATAGCAGAACTTACAGTAGCCACTGGCACCGCTGCCGTCTGCACCGCTACCACCACCATAGTTACCATTGCCACCATAACGACCGCTGAACAAACCACTGCCGTCGCCCATGCCGCCGCCGCCGCCGCTGCCGCCGCCATTACCACCGACCGCCGCATTGTTGCTAAATGCAACATTTTCCACCGTTACGGAGCCACCATAGACGAACAACGCACCACCCAGCCCGGCACCACCGCCGCTCCCGTCTCCGCCTTTGGCACGCCCATTGCTAACCGTAAAATTACGCAATGTCACCGTGCCTGATTTAACAAAAAAGGGACGGAATTGGTTATTGCCGCTAACAGTGTGGCCATTTCCCTCTATCTCGACATTGCTATTAATAAGATTCTTCATCACACTTTGAACCGTCACATTGGTCGTCAGTGTGATAGTGTCATCGCCCGCCGCGACATTAGCCTGCCTAATCGCCCAACTCAGGGTGCCATTGACGGCATCATCGCCATTATCAATGGCTTGCGTGACATTGAAATTGGCCGCTGACAGGGGAGCCGCAAGTGCCGCCGTGATAGCCAAAGATAAGGGCAGCTGTGTTCCCAATGAGGAAGACACGCTGGCCTTGTGTTGCAAATTAGAAGTTTTTTTCATAATTACCTCTCTATAGTCCTGGATAAAAAGTCTGATAAAACCAAGCAAAATTTTTTTTCAGTTCAGCATTAATCCGCGCCGGTATCGGATGATTGACTATCGGTTGAATTCGACTCTTCGTTTGGTGCCGGTACTTAAACCGATAATAGCTATCGCTTTCATGCCCTTTTATCGACAGATTTTGTGGATCAAAAAGCCCGTTTGGCAAACCTAGCCATTGATAAATGCCTTGCATGACCACCACAGGATCGCTTATTAGGTGCTCAAAAATAACGTAATACAATCTCGATTGCAAAGAATTTTCGATATCTTGTATGCTTTCAAGGGCTTTCAAAGGGCCACCGACCACGCCTTCTGGGGCAAATAACTTATCAGCACGGGCGTAGCGGGACAAATTGGCGAGATGATCGGGAAAATCTAGCAACAAAGTTTTTTGATGCTGCGCTTCGATGGAACCATAAATCGGCCCCAGTTCACGTACACAAACCAACAGGCGACAATCAGGATCGAGCCGAAACACGGTTTCCAATTGATTGAGCCAGCCCCGATTTTTGTCCACCACCCAAGTTTTATCCGTTTCAGCAAACCAGCCGTTAATGAAGCCACGGTAAGCATTAACCAATCGTTGATAGCCTAATTCAAAGTCCACATCCAGTTGCGACAATAAAAATTCGTTATCGCTGAGTTGGTGACGTAGATGATTTAAGGAGAGAGAGAGGGGAGAACTGTGCCCGGTGCTATAAATCTGTGGATGGTGCCCCAGCAGTTGGCATAGCAAAGTAGAGCCCGCGCGGGGTAAGCCAGTGACGTAGATGATGTGTTTGTTTATGTGTATTTCTGACATAATGTTCTCGTTCCCACGCTCTGCGCTCATCGTTATACACAAGTTTATTTTGGACGAAGCGCCCAAGATAAATCTTGGACTCCAAACTCAGGAGTCCAAAATTGATTTTGGACGAGGCGCCCAAGATAAATCTTGGA
>JSZA02000260.1 GCA_000785145.2 Candidatus Thiomargarita nelsonii | reverse complement strand
GGAATAGCGCAGCACCGGTTGTGTTAGCGGCAGTGCTAGTACTCAGTGGAGGTTATTTATTGCGTCACTATTTCATGTATGCTGGAAGTTATGAACGCCCCTATCCGGCGGTGAATAGTATTAGGCAGCACTCACAGGCAGAACCTGTAACTAAGGTGGTGGCTGTCATGCCGAGTACCGAGCGATAAATTTTTGTCGGAGTCCAAGATTTATCAAGGAAGTCTTTTAAATACGAACCCCGCTGATCAAGTTGTTTGACGTGAGGCGGGGTTTTTTCGTTTTTAGCGATGAGTTGATGCAGTGTGTTATTAAAGTCATTAACGACAGCCAATTTTTTAGCAGGGATATGTTATGCTTGAGTTTGACGTAGACATGGGGGTAAATTTGTTGACTCTGTCAGCTCATTTTGTTAAAGTGAATAACATATTTGAATGATTAAACAATCATACCATGACTACAAAAAGAACCGTTTATCTTGATACAACTATCCCAAGCTATCTGTTTGATAAAAGAGAAAGTACCAAAACCTATATTGAAACGACTCAAGCATGGTGGGACACAGAGCGGCACAATTTTGATATTTGGGTTTCTCAAGAAACCGTTACGGAATTGAGACAAGGGAATTACCCAAACCAGCAAGAAATCTTGGAATGTGTCTCCCAACTTCAACTACTCTCACCCAATCAGCAGATTACCAAAATCGCACAAGTATATTTGGATAATTATCTGATGCCTCGCGTCTTAAAAGGCGATGCACTACATTTGGCTTATGCATCGTTTTACAAAATGGACTTTTTGCTAACTTGGAATTGTAATCACTTGGCTAATGCCAATAAAAAACAACACATTTCAATCATCAATACACGATTGAAATTATTTACCCCCGAAATTGTAACACCGTCCCAACTTTTTACGGAGACAATGTGATGATAACTACCCCGTTATTAGAAGAGATATATAATACGCAGAAACGGTTGGATGAAGAAGCCCAACATGATATCGAGAAATATGTAGAAAACTCGCAAAAAATTATGCTTGAAATTGAAAAAAAGTATGGATTAAAGTTCAAATACGGCAAAATTCAAGGGCAGACTTTAGAACCACTTAGGGAACTGACTGCCTAACCAATCTGATTAAAATAATTTAACATAACATTTATAGAAATCCTATTTTTTCAAAAAATAGGATTTCTCACCGCGATGAGCATTTTCCTCTGCTCCAGTTTGCAACCCCGTCCGTAACGTTTATGATAGGTTCAACGTGCGGCTACCAAGTCGCTAAAGCGACTACTACGAGCCGGCACTCTTTTTGCCTGCCTTATTTCTCAGAGATGTCTCGCCGAATATAAGGGCAACCACAAGGGATTGCCCCTACGAAAAATCACGGTTCTTGTAGGGGCAATCCTTTATGGTTGCCCTTAACTTTTAATTGATTTCCTTTATAGCCTGCGCTGTAAGTCCAGTCAATTTAGCAATAGCCATCTCATCCAAGCCCATTTCTCGGGCTTGTAATACGGTTTCACGTTGTTGTTTTAATATACCCTCTTCTCGTCCCTCTTCTCGCCCTTCCTCGACAAAATGTATTTTCGCTTCTTCCCACGCAGCGTCATCTTTAATTTCTGACAACAATGCAGGACTTATAGTCTGTTTCTGAATCGCAGCCATTATTTTTCGCCACAAAGTATCAGGATAATCCACTTCATCCATTTCACCGTCCAGTGAATCTTTAATAAAATTCAACCATTTTTTGACCAATGGCGGGGTTTTGTCATTGACTTGACGGGGACAAAGAAACACCAAGCGGTGGGGATAGACTTCAATGATGTCCCCGTATTCGTCTATCGGATTCATGTCACTGACGGCACAACTGAATTTTATACTGCCATCGCGGGGCGTGCTGGTAAGGACGACGATTGTGTATACCGTGCGATCAAATCCATAAGCTTGATAACCACCGACTTGTTCTACCATGCTAATCAAATGGTAGTATAAAAAACGGTCAAAAAAATCTTCTTCTTTGACTTGCTGGATTTCTACAATAATACGTTTTTCTGTATCTTCGGCAAATAAGTCGTATTTGCTACGAACAAATCCGATGGGTTCAGGATATTCATATTCGGTATGTACTTTGTCAATGTTGATTTCTATGCCCAGAATGTCTTTGGCAAATTGACAGAAAACATCCGGTTGTCCGAAGGCATGTTTGAACATTGTTCCGTATTTAAGGGGGATGACTTGCATGTTTTTTTCCTAGTTCAATATTAGAGGATAATCATGAGTTAAATCAATTCATTTGTCAAGCCAGTATGATAAACCGGAGCAGGATTGGGCAACCTGCTCCGGTTTATTTCATAATTATAGTTGCGCTCAATAGATCAATGACGCATATCGCTCTAAGACTCAATGCCATTAAGTTAAGGGCAACCACTAGGGCATTGCCCCTACAGAGAACCGTATTTTATGTAGGGGCTACCCTATCGGGTTTGCCCTTAACTTAATAGCATATCGCTCTAAGACTGAGCAATGCAGAAATTTCGCCTTGATTTATAAAATGTGCCCACTAAATAGTCTAGGTAACAGCCTGTTATTGTGTTGGCTGGACATTTTGATAACCGAGGATTTTAAATGATGAAATATATCAAGGTTTGCATATCAAGCCTACTACTATTGTGTTTGACTAGCGCAGCGTCTGCGATGGAGCTGTCGCTCAATCAGTCGCAGTTTATACCCGGCGACAATTTGATTGTGACACTGACCGAAGATTGGTCGGGTGAGGCGGATATTTATGTCGCTGTGACTCTGCCGGGGGATGAGACGCTCTTTTTTTTAACGCCATCAGCTTTTATGCAGCGGTGACGGTGCCTGATACGATTGAGATAATCGGCGAGATCGTCCATTCAAAGTTGATTTTCGCTAGTGAGCCGGTAGAAGTGACATTTGGTGAGACGCCCTTACCTGATGGCGTGATTGGACGCACTTACCGTTTTGCGATTGAGCCTGAAACGGGTACGCCGCCGTTTAGTTTGAGTTCGGGTACGCTGCCTGATGGGTTGACGCTGGGTGGTGAGACGGGTTTGATTCAAGGAGAGCCAAGTGTACGCGGTGTGGCACAATTGACGGTGCAAGTGGTTGATGCTGGCGGCAATGTGGGTGACTTTGAAGGGGTTATCAAGGTTTTTGGGGTGTTGAACTTTGGAGAACATGGTACTTTTAAGGGTTGTAATGGTTTGCAAATGGCTTTTAATTCGGCTCAGGATTTGGATGAGATTCGCATTGAGAAAGGGACTTATGAGTGTAATGGGCTGGAAATTCCTAGCAGTAAGAAATTTGAACATGGGATTAAGGTTTCTGGTGGTTGGGATAGTGGGTTTGTGAGTCAGAGTGATGATGCGGCGGTGACGGTTTTGGATGGTGGTGCGAAAATGATAGATGGGGTTGAAAACTGGGAACAGTGTGAAGAGGCTGGCGGTGTGTGGAAACAGCTATGTTTCCAAGAAGAGCCACCAAGCAACGGAATTTTATCTGTGTCTGCTGATGGTTCTGTGGCAATAGAAGGGCTGTTCTTTCAAAATGGATATTCATCTCAGGGTGGAGCAATTTCTGGCAATGAAAAAGTAGGTATTGTGAATTGTGTATTTACTAACAATAGTGGCGGGGCGGTTTCTTGGGTAGGTAATATTATTAACAGCACTTTTACCAATAATAGTGCTTTTGGTCTTGGTGGTGCTGTTTATGACTCAGGCAATATTAGCTACAGCACTTTTACCAATAATAGTATTATTGGTTATGGTGGTGCTGTTTATGGGGCAGGCAATATTACCAACAGCACTTTTACCAATAATAGTTCTTCTAATAATGGTGGTGCTGTTAATGGGGCAGGCAATATTATCAATAGCACTTTTACCAATAATAGTGCTTCTGATAATGGGGGGGCAGCTTATTTTTCAGGCTCCATTGTCAACAGCACCTTCACCAACAACAATGCAGATGAGAATGGCGGGGCGGTTTATTTGTATGATTCTTCCACTATAACCAACAGCACTTTCACCAAAAACAGTGCTCAAAATGGTGGGGCTATTTCTGGTGAATATCGTGATAAGAGTAGCATTGTCAATAGCACCATTGTCAATAACAATGGCGGCGGATTTTATGGCGCAGGCACTATTCTAAACACCATCTTCGCACAAAATAAAATAGGCGAAGAAGCCAATGACATTACCCCATACGGTGACTTGCATGTGGACTACACCCTTGTCAATAACATCTCAGGCGCAGTTGATTTAGGTACTCACTTCATCATGGGCGAGCCACGCTTCGTAGATGCTGAAAATGGTGATTTCCATTTACGCTCAGATTCTCCGGCTATTGATGTCGGTGATGATAGTGTGGTTGAAGTTGAGGTTGATCTTGACGGTAATCCTCGTATTGTTGGCGGGGCTATTGATCTTGGGGCTTTTGAGCGTCAGTAGGTGTATTTATTGAGGATTGACAGGATTAAAAACCAAGACAATTAGTACAGCGGATAAACCCTATCCGTTGTACTCCTGTCAATTCAATAAGCTAACTTTATCTTAAAAGATGATTACAAGAACCGAACTTAAAAAGATTGCTAGCAGCCTGTCGGATTAATCACATCGAGCCAAAAGTCAAAGTCAAAACCAGACCTGGCAGGTTAAAAACAAAACCTGCCAGGTCAAAACAAAAGTCAAAATCATACCTGCTTGTGCCTTTGACCTGCCAGGTTTGGTTTTAACCTGGCAGGTCTGGTTTTGACTTTGATTAATCCGACAGGCTGCTAGAGCAAGAATAAAAGATGCTGAAGTTTTATTAAGTGCAAAACGTTATGATGGTGCGGCTTATATTTGTGGTTATGCCTTAGAATTGGGACTCAAAGCGAGAATTTGTCGAACCTTAAAATGGTCTGGTTATCCTTCAACAAACAAAGAATTTGCAAATTATAGAAGTTTTAAAACGCATGATTTGGATGTTTTACTACATTTATCAGGGATAGAAGAAAAGATAAAAACCATTTTTTTTGGTGACTGGTCAAATGTCGCAAATTTGAATCCAGAGGCAAGATATGAGCCTATAGGAACCGTTTCAGAAGCAGACGCTTATAATATGATAAATGCTACCAAAAACTTAGTAAAAGTACTATGAATAAATTAAATCAGAAAATGATTAAAATTGAAAAGTACCTTCAGAGGCAAAAGGGTGAATTTAAACTTTTTGCCTTATTTCTCAGAGATGGCTCGCTATGGGACGTTTTTGCCTCTGAAACTTTATCAGCAATAAATCAATTTATGCCAGTCGGAAAGAAAATTGCTGAAATACATGATAATAATTTTTTTTGTTTAGATATAAAACAGGCATTTTTCTTTTCGCCTTCGAGAAAAAAATCACTTCAATAAAGCCTATTTTTTGGAATAATGATGGTGGTACTGTTGGCAGCTCAGGCAATATTACCAACAGCACTTTTTCCAAAAAAGCCAAAAATCCTATTTCTTCAAGAAATAGGATTTTTAAGTTTTTTACTCGCCCAAACGCACAAAATAAACCTGAATATTGCTCTTTTCGCGCTCAATAACAAACTCCAATTGCTCCCAAGTCAGTTTGCCATAAACATTGGGCCGAGCATGAAAAACGACTAAATAGCCGATACTTGCTCCCTCAGTTTCCAAATACCCCTCTAATTGCTCTACGCCTTGATCAAATTTCGCCTGCCCATACCACATTTTGGTTTCAACCACATAACGATGCCCTCGATAAACGACAATCAAATCCATCCGCCCTTCTCCTGAATCTATTTCCGTGAATAAGTCTCCGCCAATTTGCCGTACCAGCAAATCTAAATAAGCCATCAGCAAATATTGCCCTGTGGCTTCTTGTGGCATCGGAGTGACTTTAAAAGCTTCACGCCCGCGCCGCTCTACAAATTGCCGGAACTGAGAAAGTAATTCATCCATTTCTAGTTGATCGCCAATGATATGTTGGCGTAAATCATGGCTATTGATCAAAATCGAGGCTTGCAAATCCGACTCTAGTGGTTTCCAATAATCCGTGAGAATGCGTGCATAGATTGGATTAGCAATCTCACAAAAGCCTTGGGCATTTTCGATGATAACGCCGTGCATATTTAGCGCGTTAATCCAAGGCGTATTGAGTGTGAACTTGAGGCGTGCGCCAAATAATATGCGTAAAACAGGCACTTGATGCTCACTGGCATGGCGTGTGAGACTTTCATAATTATAGCTGCGCTCACGTACCAATTTTTTCAACGCAGAATGCAAATGGCTCTGACTAATCGCTAGAGAGCGATCAGTGGCAATTTATTCCGTTATAAAATGGTGAACTGCGCCCCAAGTTAAGGGTGGCAATATTTTGAATGCCGATCAAGATGACACTTTGCAAAGTGCGCTCCGCATGTAGCGTCAAATAGAGTTCTCGCCAAGTTTGGAGCATACCTGAA
>JSZA02000256.1 GCA_000785145.2 Candidatus Thiomargarita nelsonii | reverse complement strand
ATTTTTCGGTTGTTTTTGTTGTTTAATATATGCCTCCATTTCTTCGAGTTGTTCTGGATTTAAGCCCATTAACCGTTCTTCTGGTTTCAAACCTCTCAACCGAGTTTCGAGTGATGCTTTTGACATAAGTTCATCAAGTTCTTCGGATGTAAATAGGCTTGTTCCCCACATTTTTCCTATTGCTTTGACATCTTCACGGCTTAGTTCAAGTGTCATGTCATCATCTCCTTTTGGTAAGGTTAGTCGCCATAAGTCGGCTAAAAACTCTTTAAAAGGCTTTTTTATTTGTTTAAAACCTTTCTCTTTTAAGAGATCAAATGCTTTTTTTCTCTTGTTTTTTTTGCTGGCTAAACTAGGAAAGCCGAGTGGCGCGTGTTTCTCCTAACTCGTCTAGGAGCGTTTCAAACATTTGCCAATTGATGTCTTTTAATAGTAAATTTTGCCCTGGCTTTGTCACTATTTGATTGAAGGATAATTGCATGGTTTGGATTCCTGCTAAAATTCGACGCAGAGCGTCGAGGAAGGCATTCCCACGCAGAGCGTCAATGCCATTAAGTTAAGGATAAATGCCCGCAATCGTGGTATTAGGAGTCCAAGATTTATCTTGGGCGTCGGCTCTCCCAAACTAAAGTTTGGACTCCTGAATACCTTAACTTAATGGCATTGACGCAGAGCGTGGGAACGAGAAGACAGGTTTAGTACAACCGATTGGGGGAATAAACGGATTGAGTCGTGCCTTCCCAAAACATATTTGGAGTTATATTTACCGGCACCGCTACAATCCGTTTATTCCCCCAATCCGTTGTACTAAACTTTTACAAATCAAAAACTTGCCAACCATCCGCTGTCAAGCGTAATTCACGATTACAGCCCATCGCCCTCGCATCGCCTTGTTGATCGGGTAAACCACAAATCACGACTTCACCTTTTTGTCTTAACTGCTTAACCGCATCACATTGCGCGGGCGCAAAAATGGCCGCTGGTTTAGGCGGGGTTGTCTCTGGTAAAAGGGATGCTAAAGTTTTCAAATTGGTGCTAAAACCAGTCGCCGGGCGCTTGCGTCCAAACAGTTTGCCGCTAATATCATAACGTCCACCTTTAGCAATCGCTTGTCCATATTTAGGGATATAGGCAGCAAAAACGACGCCCGTATGGTAGTTATAACCTCTGGATTCTGCTAAGTCGAAATGGAGAGGAACATGACTTAATTCTGCCGACAAATGTTCTAACTCATCAAGTGCCATCAGGATTTCTGGAGGCGCACTAGAAAAGACTTGTCGTGCCTCTTTTAATACGCTGCTATCACCATTGAGTTGTACCAATTCGCTCAGCATATCGCGTAAAGGCGGAGAAACTTTTGATAATAAACTATGAATTTCTGCACTGGCTTTGCGCTTGATGGCATCCAATAATTGATCTTTTTCGGTAGGATTCAGTGACGTTTGTTTGATTAAATTTTGATAAATGCTCACATGTCCGACATCTACATGAAATTCAGTGAGCCCGGTTTCACGCAAAGTTTCCAACATCAATGACAATACTTCAACATCGCCTGCGATGCCCTCATATCCATACAATTCTGCTCCCACTTGCATGGGAGAACGTGAGCCCGCAAAATTATTCGGGCGCGTATGTAGTACAGAGCCTAAATAACATAATCGGGTAGGTACATCGCGTTTCAGATGGTGGGCATCAATTCGCGCTACTTGTGGAGTCATGTCCGCACACACCCCCATCAAGCGTCCGCTCAATTGATCAGTCAACTTGAATGTTTGCAAATCGAGGGCGTCTCCCCTATCGACTAAGAGAGATTCAAGGTATTCAATCATCGGCGGGATGACTAATTCATAGCCCCAACTCGCATAGAGATCAAGCAGCCGACGGCGTAAGGTTTCTAAATAGGCGGCTTCATCGGGTAAAATTTCCGCAATGCCCGCCGGTAATAACCAACGATCTTTCATGAATTGAATTGTGAATTTCTAGGAGTCCAAGATTTATCTTGGACGTTATTTAATGTATTATATATAACACTATCACACCAATTGCCATGCTCAAAAAGCCAATGATGCGTAAATCTTTATCATCCATTTCGCTGACGGTTCGCAAAGTTTTACGCCAGCCACTTGGATTAAGAAAGGGCATTATTCCTTCAATGACCAAAAGTAAGGCAAAAGCAATCCCAAGTTCTTCCCACATACGAATTTATCCACATCTTCTCGTTCCCACGCAGAGCGCACTCTCTTATACACAAGTCCATTTTCGACATTTGTAGGGTGGGTAGAGCGAAACCCACCATTTTAGTGATTTGGTGGGTTTCGCTCTCGCTCTACCCACCCTACAGAATATTATTCTATTTCAAATACTTAAATATTTATGTCTAAGAGAGTGCGCTCTGCGTGGGAACGATAAATAACGGCAGAAGGTAGGGGCAATCCTTTATGGTTGCCCTAGTTGTTTTATGCACTAACCATTTTTATCAACTGGAGAACTATCTTCGCTAGGAGTTGGCTCACTCGCCTTCTCTGCTTGAGAACTCTCTCCCACTTCTTCAGTAGCGGCTATTTCCTCACTCGCCGTCTCTTTTTCTACCTCAGGCGCTTTCTTCCCACTTTCAGGAATTGGCATGGATAGAGTCGGATTATTTCCATTCAAATTATTAAAATAATTAAAGAAATCAGAATCCGGCTGAATAAGCAAAACATCGCGACGGTCATTAAAGGTTGTCTTATAGGCATTGAGACTGCGAGATAAAGCATAAAATTCTGGATTTTGGTTATAAGCTTGGGCATAAGTATCAGCCGCCTCAGCATCACCATTACCGCGAATTTCTTCAGACTCGCGTTCAGCCTCAGAAATCACCTCAATTCTTTTACGATCAGCCTCAGCGCGGATACGCACTGCTTCAGCTTCACCTTGAGAACGCAATTTTTTAGCTTCCCGCTCACGCTCAGCTTCCATACGTCTATACACTGAACTACTGACTTCTCTTGGCAGTTCAATCCGTTTGATACGCACATCGACAATTTTAATGCCAAATTGTTTGGCATTATCATTGGCTTTTTCGGTAATGATATCCATGATTTCGGAACGATCACCTGAAACCACTTCTTTAATTGTGCGTTTACCAAATTGGCTGCGTAAGCCATCGGCAATCATTTCTCCCAAGCGTTGTTTTGCGCGTAGTGAACTACCTCCGACGGCAGTGTAGTATGTTACCACATCAATAATCCGCCATTTTATGAAAGAATCAACAATTAAGTTTTTCTTTTCACTGGTCAAAAAATGTTCAGGCTGCGCGTCAAGGGTTTGAATACGCTTATCGAATTTACGGACGGTGTGATAAAAAGGCACCTTAAAATGCAGTCCCGGCTTAAAATGCACGCCCGGCTCTTGCTCATCTTCTAAATCAGTGCTGATCACTTTCCCAAAGCGTAACATCAAAGCCAATTCTGTTTCTTTGACCGTGAAGATGCACATCAGGCCGATTAGCACTAAAATCGCTGTCATTGCTAAAACGATTACTTTATTCCCAGCCATTAGCGTCCTCCTCTACTACGTGGATCATCATTTCTCACCCCTGGTTGTGTGAGCGAGGGTTGCGATAAACCAGGTGTTGACTGATTGCTCGTATTGCCAAGTAGTCTATCCAAAGGTAACAACATCAAATTATTGCCACTTTTAATATCCACCATCACTTTGCTGGTGTTGGATAAGACCGATTCTAAACTTTCTATATACAAACGTTGGCGAGTGATGGCAGGGGCTTTTTCATATTCCTTTAAAATACTTAAAAAGCGCTTGGTTTCACCCACCGAACGTGCTGTGACTTGTGCCTTATAACCTTGGGCTTCTTCTAGCAATTGATTGGCTACACCTTTGGCTTTTTCTGCGACTTCATTGGCATAACCTTCGGCTTTATTCTTACTACGCACTTCATCCTCACGCGCTTTAATCACGTCCGCAAAAGCAGCTTGTACAGCTTCTGGCGGTTGAGCGTTTTGCATGTTCACGCTGCTGACAATCAAACCCGTTTTATAGCGATCCACAATGTCTTGAATCAACACTTTAGTCTCAGCCGCCACGCGAGCACGTTCGTTGGTCAAAACGGCATCCATTTTACTGGTACCGACGATTTCACGTAAGGCACTTTCTGTCGCCTGATGTAAAGTGTTATCGGGATCGAGCACCTTGAATAGATAATTCTCGGCATTTTTAACCTGATATTGCACAACCAATTCAATCACAACGATGTTTTCATCTTCGGTCAACATCAAAGCTCTGTGAGTGAGTGCTCGCACTTCTTCAACGTTAACCTTTTGGAGTTGTTCAATTGGATAGGGCAAATGCCAGTTTAAGCCTTGCTCAGTGGTTTCCTTATAACGCCCAAATTGCGTGACGACTCCAAACTCAGCGGGTTGTATGGTGTAAAACCCGAAAAGGCTCCATATGATCAGGATAATGACCGCAATAAAGCCTATTCCCGTCCAACTGATACCTTCGCTGTTACCGTCTTCTCCACCATTCTTACTACCGCCGCCGCCGCCTCCAAATAGGCCGCCTATTTTGTCCTGCACTGATTGCACAATGTCATCTAAATCTGGCGGACCTTGTTCTTTGTTACGGTGGCCCCAAGGATCTTTCCCATTACCACCCGGTTCATTCCAGGCCATGTATGCTCCTTCAATAATAGTTAGTTAATTACCATTAATAAGTTGTAGTCTAGGATCAGTCTCAGCTAATTGTGTCAAAAGTTGCGCCGGCATTTCTATTTCAATCAAACAGTCACCATTATCGGCAAATTGTTCTTGCAATACCGTTGCCTCAGCAAACAAGTGGGCACGTAAATCACCCGCCTGCGCCGGCACTCGCACCCAACGCTGTACCTTTTCCTGACTTATTTGTTTTGCCAATACATCATAGAGTAAATCAAAGCCAGCACCGCTGACGGCTGATAGCCAAATTCTAGTCACACCCTCATGACTATCACAGCGAGCCGGGCAATCATCTAAACGATCAATTTTATTATAGATGATAATCTGCGGCACTTCAGCAGCACCAATCTCAGCCAATACTTCGTTCACTTGCTCAATGCGCTGTAGTCGCTCCGTATCACTCGCATCCACAACATGCAGCAACAATCTTGCTTGACGAGTTTCATCTAGGGTAGCACGAAATGCGGCAACCAGATCATGCGGTAGTTGTTGTATAAAACCAACCGTGTCGGCCAAAATAAGTGCCGTTTTATCTGGCAAAGTGACGCGGCGTAAAGTGGCATCCAAGGTCGCAAACAATTGATCAGCAATAAAAACTTTTGCATGGGTGAGACGATTAAACAAAGTCGATTTGCCTGCATTAGTATAGCCAACCAGCGACACGACAGGCAATTGGGCACGGCGACGTGCTTTTCTACCCAATTCGCGTTGTTGACTGACTTTTTCCAGACGTTTATTAATATGTTTGTTAAACTTGGCCCTGTACATCACTCACCCCGAAGGGTGGAACACTGCCCAAGGCCAGTCTTCAAAACGGTACGTGAGACTTTCGCGCTCATACCGCTCCTCGGCTTAGCGTAGTCCATTTTGCTAAGTAACATACTTCAATAACGTGTTACATTTGTGCGTGTGGCCTTTTAGACCAAAGTCTGCTATGCCCAAGAACTTTAATGCCGTAGCTGACTGATTACTAAGGTAAGCTCGTAAATGTTAATTACTACGCTTATCCCCAACCTACCGTTATCAAGTAGGTCATTTCAGATTTCGTACAGGAGGAGGAGTTTCTACTTATGAAACCACATTTTAACCAACTTCCACTTGTTTGTGATTTTATCTCTAACTCTTTTCGTTTTCCGATACATTTTTCTCCGAGGAACCATCTTTATTTCCCCACTTTTCCAACTCTTGACCTGTATCAGTTCGTCATCCTCGTTATTACCATTGCTGTGGGTTTCCTGCGGCACTGTGTCCTTGTCCCTACTTATTATTCCTGGGTCACTTCCCAATCTGAGTATCTTTGAGCTACCTTCAAGTCCCTTACTCATCCTAGCTATATCAGGGTATTTTGCCTCAACTTCAGGTGATACAAACACACCTTTCTTAACTAGCTCATCATACTCTCTTGTACCCTTACACAATTTCCGCTTTTGTTTCCCATGTTCTCGATGGATTTTGTCATGGCAATGTATATGCACTAACACCAGGTTCTCATATTTGCACAGTCCGCCGTATTGGCGAGGTTTTATGTGATGAGCTTCAGGTAAGTCTTCATTCGTTAATGCACAATTACATACCGGACATAATCCATCTTGTCTTTTCAGCATTCTAGCTTTTGATGGAGTGATGTTCCCATAACCATTGGATAGTCGTCCCGCCCAATAGGCGGTATCTCCATCGTAATATGACCTATCATACCCAACCCTAGCGTAACTCCCAGTTCTTTCTTTATGCTTAGAGTAACCTTTGAGATGTTTTACT
>JSZA02000417.1 GCA_000785145.2 Candidatus Thiomargarita nelsonii | reverse complement strand
TGACCGTGATGCCCAAGGACGTATCACCACCATCACCGATCCTAGCGGCAATGAATTGACTTATTCGTATGATACTGCCGGTGATTTGGTAGCGTTTACAGATCAAGTAAATAGTACGGTACGCTATACCTATAATAATAGCCATGCGTTATTGGAGATTTTTGATCCGTTGAATCGTAAGTTGGTGCGAAATCTTTATGATGAATCGGGGCGTTTAGTGGCGCAGATTGATGCTGAGGGGCATCGTACTGATTTTAGTCATGATTTAGAAGGACGGCAGTCGATTGTCACTGATCGCTTGGGACGAGTGACGCAACTCTTTTATGACGATGAAGGGAATGTGACGAGCCAAGTTGATGCACTGGGTAATGTGAGACAGTTCTCTTATGATGAATTTGGAAATCAGTTAAGTGCTACAGATGCGTTGGGGAATAGCAAATTCTTTGTGTATGATGACAAATTTAATTTGCTTTCCGAGACAGATGAAGAAGGTAATACCGTTCAATTTACCTATAATGAGCGTGGTCAAGAAACCTCTTTGACAGATGCCCGTGGAAATCGTTTTGAGTTAGTTTATGATGCCAAAGGTAATTTGTTAAAAATCATAACACCGTTGGGCGATGAAATCGTAAATACGGTAGTAAATGGTTTAGTGACTGAGACTCGTGATGCTTTGGGGCATGTGACTAGCTACACCTACGATAGCCGTGGTAATAAACTGACTGAGACTGATCCGCTTGGAAATACAGTTACTTATACTTATGACGACAATGGTAATCAGTTGACTGAGAGTCGTCAGCGCTCCTTGGTGACTGAAACCACTTCCTATCAATATGATAATCGTAATCGGCAAATTCAAACGACAGATGCTTTGAGTAATGTCAGTCAGGTTGAATACAATGCGCTTGGGCAAGAAGTTGCTCAAATTGATGCGGCTGGCAGACGGACAGAATTTGAGTATGATCTTTATGGGAATTTGGTAGAAACTCGTTTACCAGATGCTCGCACGACAAGACGTAGTTATGATGTCTCCGGCAATTTACTGAGCAGTACGGATGCGGCAGGGCAAACAACACACTATGAATACGATCAACTGGATCGTAAAGTTAAAGTCATTCACTCGGATGGAAGCTTTACCCAAACAGAGTATGATGCTGTTGGACGTATGGTTGCCCAAATCAATGAAAATGGTAATCGCACTGAGTTTGCTTATGATAAGGCGGGGCGCCGGATTCAGACGACAAATGCTTTAGCTTATGTTAGTACGAAAAGTTATGATGCTGATGGAAATTTGGTATCAGAAACGGATGCGAATGGCAATACTATATCAATTCAATATGATGCTCTTGGTAGGCAAATTAAAACGCTTTATCCAGATAATCTGTCCAAAGAATCAATCTATGATGCCGCTGGACGCTTAATAGGCTCTAAGGATTAGGGCGTGAGACGCAATTTGAGTATGATGCGGTTGGGCGTCTTACCAAAGTGACTAAGTTCCTTAATACTACTCCGGTGACGGCGAACTTTGGTTATGATGAGGTGGGTAATAAGTTTAGCCAAACCGATGCTAATGGACATGCCACAACTTGGACTTATGATAGTTTAGGTCGAAAAGTCAGTCGCACCTTACCGTTGGGGATGACAGAGACGTTTGTCTATGATAATCAGACTAGCAACTTGGTTAGTCACACGGATTTTAACGGTCAAACGACGACGTTTAGCTATGATCCAAATAACTCACGTTTGTTGAGCATCAATTATGCCGATGGACGAGTTGAAAGCTTTACATACAACGTGTTGGGTAATCGCATTAGCCAAACTTTTCCTGATGGAACAAACACCTACAATTATGATAACCGTCATCGCTTGGTTAAGGAAATTAAGCACAATAATGCGATTTTGGAGTATGGCTACGACAATGTCGGAAATCGGACTTTATTTAAGTTCACGCCGCCCAATGGAACGGTTGCACAAGTGCAGTATCAATATGATGCGCTTTCTCGTTTGCAAAAAGTGATCGCAAACAATGGCGAAACGATTTATAACTATGATCTAGTAGGCAATCGCCAACAAGTTAGCTATCCCAATGGTACGCACACGCAGTATGCTTATGATTCGTTGAATCGTTTGCTTTCTTTGGAGGCTCGTAAGCCTGATAACAGTCTGTTGGCGAGCTATCAATATACTTTGGCTCCGACGGGGCATCGGACTCAGGTTGTTGAACACTCTGGGCGTGTGGTTGATTATACCTACGACTCACTGTATCGCTTGACTGAGGAGAAGATCACCAATGGTGGTGAGACGATCTTCAGTTATCAGTATGATGCGGTGGGTAATCGTGTTTATAGTATTGAAGATGGTGTACACACTCAATATAGCTATGATGCGAATGATCGTTTGTTGACGCAGGGTGGCGCGACATATTCGTATGATGCCAATGGTAATAACATTCGTATCGAAGAAGAAGCTAATGTGGTGCGGATGGATTTTGATGGCGATAATCGCTTAATTGGTGTGGTAACTGAGGATAATGGACAGGTTAGCAGTACTGTTAGTTATGCTTATGATTCTGATGGAAATCGTGTAGAAACTGATGCGAATGGGGAAGTCACTCGTTATGTGGTAGATGGTAATGCGGGTTTATCTCAGGTGGTTGCGGAACTTGATCAGGATGATCAGGTTGGCGTGAGCTATTTGCATGGGGATGATTTGATTAGTCAAAGTCGTGGTGGTACGACTCATTTTTATCATTATGATGGGTTGGGTAGTACGAGGGCTTTGAGTGCTCAAACAGCGGTGGTAAGTGATAGTTATGACTATGAAGCCTTTGGAGAGTTGCTTGGACAGACTGGCTCAACTGAAAATAATTACCTTTATACGGGTGAACAGATTGACCCAAATACTGGGAATTATTATTTGAGAGCACGGTTTTATAGTCCTAGTAGTGGGCGGTTTTTGAGTATGGATAGTTTTGAGGGTTTAGCTCAAGAGCCGGTTACGCTGCATAAGTATTTGTATGGGAATGTGGATCCGGTGAATTATATCGATCCGACAGGAAATATCGGTATTAGTCTAGGTAGCAACCTAACGGTAGGTATAATTTTAGCGACAGCTGTTACAATAAGTATCCATAACTATATGCACATTATTGCTCCAACTACTTCAATAGAACTTGGACCTGTCAATGATGTGGTATATAACGAGGATATGGGAGCCGGTGCTGGTATGCATGAGAATAGTAGGCTAGCAAAGGATGTGTCTTTGGAGGCATGCATATATCCAAAGAATACTTGTCATATTTTTGCTCCTATGGGAGAAAGAATGGTAAAATCTAGGTTTTCGGGTTTAACCGGATGGAATTATTGTGTATACAAGTGTAATACTTTTAATGGTGCTAATATGCCTCGTTTTATTCCTGCGGAGCTTGGATGTCCTAGCCCAGTACCATGTGCACCAGGCTTGCCAGCAGATATGATGCCGTTACCCCGAGAACGAGGTGCTCCATATAGTCCTGATGTTATGTTGTGTCGTTTTCGCTGGTAAGTACTGAAGCATGTATTATCATGTATTTTGAAATATTAACTATATGATTTTAATGATAGTGTTCTTTTAAAACTCGTGCTTCAGTACTTAGTAGTGATGCAATGTGGGTAATGGGCTTATATAGGGTGCATCCTAAGCACCCAATAACTCAAGTGAAACGGAACGCTACACTAACAGATTTATTTTTATAAGTACTGAATCATGAATTATCGGAGATTTTGGAGTCCAAAGCTTTAGCTTTGGACGTGGGTTTCCAAACCGAAGGTGGACTCCAAAATACATTAAAATTCATGGTTCGGTATTTATCACCCACATTGCACCATTACAGTTTTAGCATAAAGAGTCCAAATATTACATTTGTTGCAAATTTTGTGGCATTACAACAAACAATAACTGGTATAAAAAATGAGATGCTTTCTTTCTCCTTATTACCGTCAAAACAAGAAGTTTTATCTTATTCACCTTATGGAACCAATAAATAACACAACTCCTGAGACGTTAGTTACTGACTCAGAAGGTAAGATTTTATCTTTTAACAATATTGATGAAGCGAAAAAATATTCACGCTTCTTCTGTCCTAATTTACTTATTGAAGAATGGACTGAATTTTTGATTCAATTTGATCCTTTAATAGAATGGATAAACGGTGAATCACACCAGATACCAGAATTTCAACAATTAAATTATGTTTGGAATCATTTATATGCTGCAATCATGTTCACTTACGATAAGTATGATAAGGAAATTTTGGATTTATTAGATAAACATAGAACAGCATTTGATGAATTCGTGAAAATTTGCTTGTCAGATTCTGAGGATGAACAGAACTCACTTAAGTTATCAAAAGAAGTGCTTGATGCTTTAAAAGAATTGATAGCTGCTGCAATAAAATGTTTTGATGAACATACTAAAATTATTTGGTCGTGGGCTATAATAACCGATTGACTTCGTTTTAGTTCGCTCCGCCTGGATTGTGCGTCATTGTGACTATAAATAGCAAGCTCCACCTGGATTAATGTAGTGAGCGTCCTACGCACCATTGTGTCACATAAAAATATACATTAATTTATCACGAGCTGATGGCATTCATATTGTGGTTGGATGCCTCAAAAAATGCCCCCCAATTTCCACAACCGCTCTTATAAAAAAACGGAACACCCCCAATCCGTTTCTTCAAAAAATACGCTGTACTAAAGGCTAAAAACGACAAAAACGACAAAAAAATGAAATTTTACAAAATAAAAAAAACAAACTTAACAAAAAATATAATTCACAACATTATAAATAAAAACAACAACAAACAGAAAACTACCGAAAAAATAGAATGTAATTAATTGGGAGAATAATATGACTATATTTTAAATATATAAAAAAATAAACGAGTTAGCATATTTTTCAAGATGAGTACAAAAAAAAAGGGGAATAAACGGATTAAAAAAGAGGTAAATTTTGACTTAAATATCCACCTCAAAACTTGCCCGCTACCTATACGCTTGCCACTTCATCTCATGAAACTTTCCCACATATCTGCCATATCCTCACTAAACCTCTTTTGAGATTTTCCCTTTCAACTTTTCAAGCTCCAATTTCCTCTCTAACACCTCAATTCGTGCCTTCAGTTTGCACCGTTCGGACTCAAACTTTAAAGCCATATTTTCCAGCTTTAAATCAAAATTCTCTTTTTCTAATGTATTACTAGCCTCAAAGCCGCCGTCAAGATCAACTCTGTTTTGTTTCCTAAAATCACTAAACACCTCTGGATAAGCCCGCTTTAGCCTTGTTAAAGTTCCGTAAGAGCCACCAAGCCTTTTTATCAAAAGCTGATTTGTAGGTTTAATTCCTTCTTTTTTTAATTCTTTAAGAGTCTCTTGGACTCGTTCAATAGTCAGTTTAGGTGTCGTATCAAGCATATTTTTACCCTCATATAGTTGAATACTATTATACATATTAAAATAATTTAAACAAGTTTAGTTGAATACTATTATACATATTAAAATAATTTAAACAAGTTTAATAATATGTACTAAAATAATGGCTTTCTACTTGATGCGACACTTTGTGTCTATCATATCTCATATTTAGTGTTTTAAAATTATTTGTAAATAAGCCATAAAGTATTACTTGTATTTATATCTTATAAGATGTATTATATGCAACAGATTAAAAAACAACTCTAAGAGTAGCATTATGAACTTATTAGGGGATATGCAAGTACCAAATGATCTACGCGCAAAATTTGATATGGGCAAAATTAAGCGGCTATGAGAAAGACAATTAAAGAAGTGTTTAAAATAACGTAATACGACAAAGCGAATTGTTTGGGATGAGATATATCGATACAAAACTAAGTCGTCTCGTCAAGTGCAACAGTTTAGCAGACTAAACACCTGACGAGATTAAATCTTAATTTTTCCAAAAGGAATTAAACGTGAGTGAGACTAAACGATCCAAACCCAAAAATCAACCACAAGACGGCACCGTGGTCCAATTTCCAACCACCACCGAGCCGTTCTCCCTTGAAGCCGAACAATCAATACTGGGCGGCTTAATGTTTAATGACTCAGAATGGTCACTTGTTCAGGATATTTTATCCACCGAAGATTTTTTTTGACCTGAACATCGAATAATCTTCACCGCCATAAAATCAGTCACCGCCAAAGAACAACATCCCGATCCCATTACACTTACCAACCATTTACAAGCTGAAAGCAATTTCAAAACCATTGGTGGCAATGACTATTTAAGTACACTAACCAAAAGCCTACAACAAAACTCAGCAGCATCCAACCTCATCGCGTATGCACGGATCGTCAAAGAGAAATCCCTAGATCGCCAAATTGATAGGATTTGGACTTGTCGTGACTTAAACGACTCAGATAAACTCGTAAATTTAAGGGAGACTAAAATCCTACTCCACTCTCACCAAGAGA
>JSZA02000249.1 GCA_000785145.2 Candidatus Thiomargarita nelsonii | reverse complement strand
ATCAACAATGGCCTTAAATTCCAACACCTCTAAATTGTTGTCTTTGCTGAGTTGAAATCGGTTTGGGCTACCGTGATTGATGAAAAAAACATACAGCGGCTGATCGATTTTTCCTCTCGTTTTCGCCCAGGCAAAGGCTTGACGTATATCATCAACGTGAGTGGGACGTTCATCAATTGGGTTTGACACGGCATTGAGACGACATCTCGGTGTTGCAGGCGCGTCCACAATGCAATCATCAAATCCATCGCCATTAAAATCAGCGTAGGATTGCGGAGATAGGTAGTATATTTCGTCATTATCAAAGCCCCGCTTGCGGAGCATTGTGTAGATGTAATCGGAAATGGCTGCTGTACTGTCCCAAAGGGTATTGCTTTGGTCAGTGCCGCCGCCGGCAATGATGAGAGCGGCACGTTTGCCGGTGAGGATATCTTCACATTGTTCGTCACTTAGATTATCGGCACAGAGGGTATTTTTCTGGCTGAAAGTCAGGTGAGCGAGGCCATCCACACTAACCCCAATCCACAGCCCGCCGCTGGAATCAATAGACAGGGCGGAAACCCAGTTGGATGGCAACCCAGAGTTCTCGGTGTTATAAACCGTCCAATCGCCACTTCGACTTCTGTAGGCGAGGCCATCAGTATCAATCCACAGCCCGCCGCTCGAATCAATAGACAGGGCACCAATATGGTTGGATGGCAACTCAGAGTTATCGGGGTTATAAACTATCCAATCGCCATTTGCACTGCGGTAGGCAAGCCCCCAAGTCCCAATCCACAGTCCGCCGCTTGAATCAAAAGACAGGGCATTAATATTGTTGAATGGCAAGCCTGAGTTATTTTCGTTATAAACCGTCCAATCACCAGCCACACTGCGGTGAGCGAGGCCACCTTGATGAGTCCCAATCCACAGTCCGCCGCTTGAATCAAAAGACAGGGCGGAAACCCAGTTGGATGGCAAGCCTGAGTTATCGGTGTTATAAACCGTCCAATCACCACTGGCACTGCGGTAAGCGAGGCCACCATCTGAAGTCCCAATCCACAGCCCGCCGCTCGAATCAATAGACAGGGTCTTAATATCGTTGGATGGCAACCCAGAGTTATCGGTGTTATAAACCATCCAATCACCACTGACACTGTGGTAGGCGAGACCATCTCCGGTCGCAATCCACAGCCCGCCGCTCGAATCAAAAGACAAGGCATTAATATAGCTGTTTGGCAACCCAGAGTTTTCTGAGTTATAAACAGTCCAATCGCCATCCACATTGCGGTAGGCGAGGCTACCATAACTCCCAATCCACAGCTGGTCGCTCGAATCAAAAGACAGGACAGTAATAGAGTTGTCTGGCAAGCTTGAGTTGTTATAAAGAGTCCAATCGCCACCTACACGAAGGTAGGCGATGCCACCTCCATAAGTCCCAATCAACAGCCCGCCGCTCGTTTCGCCAAGGACATTAATAGCGTTGTTGTTTGGCAACTCTGAGTTTTCTGAGTTATAAACGGTCCAATCGCCACCGTCACGAAGGTAGGCGAGGCCATTTGCTGTTCCAATCCACAGCCCGCCGCTCGAATCAATAAACAGGGTGCTAACCCAGTTGTTTGGCAACACTGAGTTTTCGGTGTTATAAATAGTCCAATCGTCATCGACACTGCGGTAAGCGATACCACCTCCTGTCGCAATCCACTGCCCACCGCTGGAATCAAAAGACAGGGCATTAATAAAGTTGTCTGGCACCCCTGAGTTTTCGGTGTTATAAACCGTCCAATCGCCACTTCCACTTCTGTAGGCGAGGCCATTTCCTGTTGCAATCCACAGCCCGCCGCTCGAATCAATAGACAGGGCAGAAATCAAGTTGTTTGGCAAGCCAGAGTTATCAGTGTTATAAACAGTCCAATCGCCATCGACACTGCGGTAGACGAAGCCACTACCCCAAGTCCCAATCCACAGTCCGCCGCTCGAATCAATAGACAGGACATTAATGCTCTGCTTTGGCAACCCGAAGTTTTCTATGTCATAAACAGTCCAATCGTCATCGACACTGCTGCGGTAGGCGAAGGCACCATTCCAAGTCCCAATCCACAGCCCGCCGCTCGAATCAATAGATAGGGCAGAAATAGAGTTGGATGGCAACCCATCGAGTGTGGTAAAGAGGCGCACAAGCTCTCCTGTCGCCGCGTCCCGTTGCTCTAAGCCACCATTCGTGCCTACCCAAACAATTTTTTCATCTTCTGACACAGCAATCGCCCCATGACTAATAAAACTTCGATTAGTAAAGACTTCCCACACCGAATTTTCTTGAGAAGGTATTCCCGTGCCTTTTGGCCAAATGATGATTTTGACGCTTTTTGTATTGCCCGCCTCATCCAGGACCGTCACGACATCCGTACCCACCTTCTCATCATCATCAGGTGCCAAATAAGTGACTTGCGTACCCGTGCCAGAAAGTTCTCCCTTGATCGCACTCCATTGCACCACCCCGCTTGTACCCGATACCGATAAAGTGATTTTATCCCCGATCTCGACTTGCGGGTTTGGGGGGCTAAACGTTAACTCAGCGGCACAGGCACTGGATATTAGTAAACCAAATAATAATAGTATTGCTAAGCGTCTTTCAATAAACATTTTAATTTTCATTGTTTTATACCTAAAAAAAATCAAGTACAACGGATTAACGGAATAAACTGATTTTTTCTGAGTCAAACGACAGTACCTCCCAGTGTTATAATCCGTTTATTCCGTCAATCCGTTGTACTATTTTCACCAACTTCAAAAAACTTCAAAACACCGCGCTGTCCACACTGACAAATTCAGAGCCAACGTCTCCAAAACCAATTCATTTTCCGGAGACAAAATCCCATAAAGGCAATATTGCCCCGTCGGCAAATTCTCCGGCAATGTCAAATCAAAAAGCGTAACTGGCGTATGAAAAGTCCTTTCACCAACCCATTTTTTAGGCTCATTAACGCCCGCCAATTGATTCGTCTTTCTCAGGGCAAAAAAGTTTCCATCCGGCAACACAACAGCAGCATATAAATCATATCCCCAAGCTAACTCCTCAATCAGTAGCGCCTGAAAAGGTTCGCCCCTTTGATAGCGATCTTTTGCCACTTGGATATTGACTGAACTCATCTCAGGCAAATCAACACCGCCATTCACTTCAACCGTGATAGGCTCGCTAGCAGAAATATTACCGAGCGATTCCTTAGCAGAAAAAGTGATTTGATAAACACCGTTATACACCGCCTCATCCCAATCCGTTCTCCAAACATTTTCTTGCTCGCTACTAAAAAGCTCCAAATGAGGAAAGGCTAAAATAGGCGTGCCATAACTGTCCATGACATGTAGTACTTTGGGCGGTTTGATCACAGCCCACACCCGCTTCACGTTATCTTGATTAACTTTCGCCGAAAGTGGCAGACTTTGACCCACAGATAAACTTGTGGAATTCGTCAAAGCTTGGACCGTCAAAGTGTTGTCATAAACCACAAAATCGCCATTAATGAAAATATTTCGGAGCCATTGCCCGTCGTCCGAGCCATCATACCATTGAGGAAATTGGTCTTGACCATGAGACAGCACTGATTTCTCTTGTTTGTCACGGGCATAACCAAAGGCTTCATAGAAACTCATGCCCTTGTCTAAGCCCTCTGCCAAAAAGCGACTATAACCTTGTTTATCGGTGCGATCAAAATAGGCCAAACCATTGCCAGTGCTGCTGATAATGGCACGCTTGTGGCCGATGAGTTTTTGCAGCAATACCCCAGAATAACAAGTATCTATGACCAGAACCACTTCATTGTCCGTCTCATTTTGGTAATCATCAATAATGGCTTTAAATTCAGACACCTCTAAGTAGCCCTCTTTGCTGAGTTGAATTCTGTCTGGGCTACCGTGATTAAGGAAAAAGACATACAGCGGCTGATCGAGTTTTCCTCTCGTTTTCGCCCAGGCAAAGGCTTGACGCACATCGTCAACATTCAGGGAACGTTCTGGAATCGGATTTTCCACGTCTTTGATACGACATCTCGGAGTGGCAGGCGCGTCCACAATGCAATCATCAAGCCCATCGCCATTAAAATCACCGTGGGATTTCTGCGAAAGGTAGTATATTTCGTCATTGTCAAAGCCCCGTTTGCTGAGCATTTTGTAGATGTAATTGGAAATGGCAGCCGTGGTATCCCAAAGAGTATTGGATTCGTGAGTACCGCCGCCGGCAATAATGAGAGCAGCCCGTTTGTCGGTGAGGAGCTTTTTACATTCATCGTCACTGAGAGCCTCGTCGGCACAGAGGGCTTTTTTCTTGTTAAAACTCAGATGAGCGAGACCACCATCCCAAGTTCCAATCCACAGCCCGCCACTCGAATCAAAAGATAAGGCAGTAATCAAATTAACTGGCAACCCGGAATTCCCAGCCTTATAAACCACCCAATCGTCATCAACCGTCCGGTAGGCGAGACCACCACCCCAAGTCCCAATCCACACGCCGTTTGAGTCAAAAGATAGGACGCTTACATTTCTGTCTGGCAAATCAGAGTTATCAATATTATAAACAGTCCAATCGCCACTGACATTGCGGTAAGCGAGACCACTATTGACAATCCCAATCCACAGTTCATCCTTCTGATTGATAGATAAGGCATTTATAGAGTTGGATGGCAAGCCATAATTCTCAGAATTATAAAGCATCCAATCGCCATCTGCACTGCGATAGGCCAGTCCCTCACCTGTTGTTCTAATCCACACGCCGCCGCTGGAATCAAAGGAAATACCAGAAATACTATTAGAGGGTAATTTAGAATTATCAATGACCGTCCAATCGCCACTGACACTGCGGTAAGCGAGACCTTGCTTTGTCCCAATCCACAGTCCGCCATTGGAATCAATAGACAGCGTATTAATATTCTTATCTGGCAAGCCAGCGTTATGAACCGTCCAATCGCCACTGACACTGCGGTAGGCGAGGCCACTATCAGAAGTCCCAACCCACAAGCCGTCGTTGGAATCAATAGACAGTGCCTTAAGCCAGTTGGATGGCAAATCTGAGTTATTAGTGTTATAAACCGTCCAATTGCCACTGACACTGCGGTAGGCAAGGCCATCACCCCAAGTCCCAATCCACAGTCCGCCGCCGGAATCAATAGACAAGGCTGTCACCGTGTTGGATGGCAAGCCTATATTTTTGCTCTTATAAATCCGAAAAGAGCCAGCGACACTGCGGTAGGCGAGGCTACCACCCCAAGTCCCAATCCACAGCCGACCGCTGGCATCAAAAGACAGGGCAGCAATCCTGTTGGATGGCAACTCTTTATTATAAATAGTCCAATTGCCATCAAAGTAAACAAGGGCATTATGTGCCCCAATCCACAGTCCGCCCCTGGAATCAATAGACAGAGCAAAAATATAGTTAGATGGCAAATCAGAATTCTCGGTATTATAAACAGTCCAATCGCCACCGACATGACGATAGGCGAGACCTTTACCATTTATCCCAATCCATACCCCGCCGCTGGAATCAATAGACAAAGCCCTAATCCAGTTGGATGGCAAGTCTGAGTTTTCTGAGTTAAAAACAGTCCAATCGCCACCGACACTAAGGTAAGCGAGGCCACCAAATTCTGTCCCAATCCACAAGCCGCCGCTGGAATCAAGAGACAAGGCATGAATTTTGTTATCTGGCAACCCAGAATTCTCGGTGTTAAAAATCTTCCAATCCCCGCTGACAGTCAGGTAGGCGAGGCCAGCATCTGTCCCAATCCACAGCCTGCCACTCGCATCAATAGATAGTGCCTTAACCCATTTGGATGGCAACTTAGAGTTGTCGGTGTTATAAACCGTCCAATCGCCATCGACACTCAGGTAGGCGAGACCACCAATCCAAGTCCCAATCCACAGCCCGCCGCTGGCATCAATAGACAGGGCATTAACCCGGTTGTCTGGCAATCCATCTACCGTCGTAAAGACGCGCACAAGCTCACCTGTCGCCCCATCCCGTTGTTCTAAGCCACCCTTTGTGCCTACCCAAAGCGTTTTTTCTGATACAACAATCGCCTGGACATCACTTCGACGGGTAAAAACTTCCCATATCGCATTTTCTTGAGAAGGCGTTCCCGTATCTTTTGGCAAAATGATGATTTTGATAAGTCCTGTATTGCCCGCCTCATCCAGGACAGTCACGACATCCGTACCCACCTTCTCATCATCATCAGGTGCCAAATAAGTGACTTGCGTACCCGTGCCAGAAAGTGCTCCCTTGATCGCACTCCATTGCACTGTGCCGCTTGTACCCGATACCGACAAAATGATTTCCCCCCCGATTTCGACTGACGGGTTTTGGGGCTTAAACGTTAATTCTGCCGCACAGACACTGGATATTAGTAATCCAAATAATAGTATCACTAAGCTTTTTTCAAAAAATATTTTAATTTTCATTGTTTTATACCTAAAAAAAATCAAGTACAACGGATTAACGGAATAAACTGATTTTTTCTGA
>JSZA02000004.1 GCA_000785145.2 Candidatus Thiomargarita nelsonii | reverse complement strand
GACGCCCAACCCACCATTGTTATAAATTTCAACGATTTGGTGGGTGCAGCGAAGCTCTACCCACCCTACAAAAAACCTTAACTTAATGGCATTGACCCTACAACACCCATCAATTTTACATTGACAGAGTACTAGGACAAAACTTTTCGGGACAACTATATGTTAATCAATTTACTTGTCAATTTAAGTACCTACCTGAAAGATGAAGGCGTATCCCTTGCGCCAGAGCAATTATTTGTCGCTGCCAAATACATTTTATTGGCAGACTCGCTAACGCCCGATAATAATTTACAACAAAGCCTAAAACCTATTTTAATCACTCGCATAGAAAATGAGGCGGCTTATCACAAAGCTTGGAAACGTCTTAAAAAGGCAGAACAAACGGGAACAGACAAAATCGCGTTATATCACCTCGTCGCCGCTGGAGATAAACCGCTGTCCACGGAACAAACCAGCGATGGCAGTGGACTCGAATGGGCACCTTGGCAGCGCTATGGCGGGGAGCAGGACGATTTTGAAAATGCGGTCAGAAAATCCCTTGCCAGTGATGATGATAAAGCTATCCAAAACTGGGAAAAGGCTTTTGAAGCGGAATTAACTGATAAATTTGTCGCGCAAGAAGAATCCGATTCGTTGGAAGATTTATTGGCTAAGGCGCTCGCTTTTAAAAAAGAATTTTCCCGTATTAAGCGTCAATGGAATAAAACCATGCGGGCGCTGACTCCTGAGACAGATAATGATCAAGATAATGATCAAGATAAAATAGGCGAAAAACGGGCACTGCGTCCGGTATTTACGCAGGGATATAGGGCGAATATTTGGCGCTGGGGAAATCCAGAATTGTTTATGCGTCCAATGGAAAACATCAAAGAGAAAGATGTGTTACAACTACAAGCGCCCCTCCGAGCGATGGCGGAACGATTGCGTTTGCGCTTGGAAGGTATGAGAAAGCGTCATGCTGGCAGAGTCGATTTGCGAAAAGTCATCCGCGCCAGCCATAAAACCTTTGGGGAGCCGATGAAACTTATTCGAGTACGCCCCAAACGTAAGCCCGCCCGTTGGGTGGTACTCTCTGATGTATCGGGCTCTGTGAAACATGCTACCCGATTGTTTATGAGCTTTCTTTTTGAATTACGCAATGTAATGGATGATAATATTCGCGGCTTTACTTTTGTCAGTAAAGTTCAGGAAATCACTGATATTTTGAAAGAAACTCATTATGAAACAATGGTTAATAGAATATACGGACAAGACGAAATAGATTTTCGCGGATATTCTGACTATGGTGTGGCGTTTCAAGCCTTTGATGCGATAGCTGGGGATTCTCTTTACCGCGATTCTGTTCTGTTGATTATCGGAGATGCGCGTAATAATAAGCGCGAAGAGCGTTTAGATTTAGTACAAAAATGGCGAAATCAAACGCGCAAGGTGATCTGGTTTAATCCCGATTTACCGGAGAAATGGGATCAAGGGGATTCTGTGATAACGGCTTATGCTGAAATGGTTAATCATGTTTATGATGTTTCTACGCCGGGTAAGTTGGTAAATGCTATTGAACAGGTGGTGATTTGATTTTTTCGTTGCAGGACGCGGAGCGTCCATGAATGCATTCCCACGCTCCGCGTGGGAACGAGAAACGCAGAGCGTGGGAACGAGAAAATGATGCCGTTTTGGTGCGTGGCGGTGGTCCAAAGGCTGTGCGGGATGCACTCAGAAAAAAGCACCCAGCACAAAAGATCCATAGCTAGTATTCTGTCAGGAGTCCAAAATTTATTTTGGACGAGGCGCCCAAGATAAATCTTGGACTCCGTTAGCTCAGCATTTAACCTTGGGCTACGCTCGCTAGGTGATTGGGGGCGACCAAAAAAGAATAGATTTGACAAAAATAGAGCAAATATTAAGATATTCTGAGGAAAGGTATTTAATTCCCGAAAATTTCAACAACGGAGTGATGCTATGGCGACTGTGAACTTTAGTGTGCCTGAAGAGGTTTTTGATGCCTTTAACGATATGTTTCGTGGCAAAAACAAAAGCGCGATTATAAGTGACTTGATGATGCGGGCCGTAAAAGAAGAAAAAACTAGGCGTAAACGAGTACAGGCGATTGATGCGTTATTGGCACTGCGAGAGTCCATTCCTCCAATAAACACCCAAAAAATTTGGGCCGCACGTCGTGAGGTTCGATCATGAAAACTTGGGTAATTGATGCCAGCGTTATCGTTAAGTGGTTTTTGACCGACGCTGAAGACGAATCTGATATACCCATCGCCTTGGAATTATTTCAAGCTTTGCGAAACGACAAAATAAACGTGTTGCAACCTGCCCACTGGCTGGCAGAGGTCGCGGCCGTTGTAACACGTTTACGACCGGACCATGCAGAAGAGGTGATAAGTTTACTCGACGCAATGGAATTGCCCGTCTGTAACAATCCCGTCGTTCTAAATGTCGCCTGCCGACTTGCCAAAACTTATAATCATCATTTTTTTGATACACTTTATCATGCTGTCGCTCTCTCTCAAGAAGACGTGACACTTGTGACGGCTGACTTGGTGTATTTTAACAAGGTACGCCAAGAAGGCAAAATAATACCTTTATCAAATTTTAAGTTATAATAGCGACACACAATGTCCAATGTTTTCCCACATTAATGGGTATTCACAGCTCATGTAGGGTGGATACGCTAGAGCGATATCCACCCTACAAGCTCAGGAGTCCAAAATTTATTTTGGACGAGACGCTTCCTACCGACGACTAACGTTGACTTTAATTTCTACCCGCCGATTTTTTGCCCAAGCCGTTTCTGTGTGTCCTGGATCAAGCGAGCGTAGGGTGCGTCCCACGCACATGGATGGCAGTCTTTTAGGTTTTTTTATTTGTGCCCAGGACGCACCCTACGCTTCAATGCCATTGGCGTAGGGGCCCCTACGAAAAATCGCGTCTCCTGTAGGGGCTACCCTATCGGGTTTGCCCTTAACTTAATGGCATTGACCCTACGCTTGCTCCTTTTCGTTGCAGGACGAGGCACCCAAGATAAATCTTGGACTCCTGTTAAACTTATGTTGTCATAATTTCCGTGAAGATTCCTAGAATTTTATCGAGTTGTTGAAGAGGGTATTCAATTATATCAACATAAGCGGTGTTATTGGCCAATTTGAGAAATCTCCATAGGCTGCCTGTGGGGCGCACTGAGCGTGAGTTGTTCTTTTGATTTTGAAAGAATATAGTCACAATATCCGTTTAATCCTTTGGTTTTATCAATATTAAAGTCAATCCCAGAAAATAAACTCGTCTGTTCTTTAAATTGAAATTTAAATTCGGCGAGGATTGGGGCTATAATCCATTCTGATCGTGCCTTTTCTGTACTGATTGTAATCGCCAGTGGAACGTAGCGTTCTAACAATTCTGTTAATATTTTGGGAACTGGCACCGTTGAGGTTTGGGAAAACAGATTAGTGTCTTCATTCATTTCTATTTCAAAACGTTCTTTGAGCGTTTCTATTGTGAATTCACTGTAACTCATTTTTTTTCTCCATAGTTTACGGGGGTTGCAATCCATTTAAACACAATATCAGAATTGCGACGCAACCTGCCACCTATTTGTCGCCCAATTTGGTCTATTATTATGGGCACCCTTCAAAAGTAGTTTACAGTTGTTAGTTTACAGCGAGCGTTTCGGGAAATCCGCTCCGCGAAATTCCCGATACGAAGTCAGCGAAGCTAAACAACAAACTCCTCTATACAGGCTTTTTGGCATAAGGCGCTTGTTATACTTTTTAATATTTGTTTCCTTCCAATATGCCAAGTCTTTAACCGCTTCCGGTTCCCATTTCAACGTTGTCTAAATTAATGCTAATATGTTGATCCGTTTCGTATTGTTTGATAGCACGTCTTAATCTTTCAACATTTTTTGGAGATTGTGAAATATAAGCGGTTTCATCAAAATCAGGACCAAGCTCCTCCTCAATTTGCTTGTCTTCACGGTAAAATTCACGCGCCTGATTGATAAGAGTCATGTTTGCCGTTAAATTAATATTACTTGCTAATTCAATAACATATTGCATTTAAATTTCTTCAATGCGTTGTTTGCGCTTTTTCAATGCGATGTGAGCAATAAAATTGTTGATAGGTGTTTTAAAATAACCTTCTATCGCAAATGCAATCGCTAATCGCCTACTATGATCTTGGCATTATTTATCAAAAAAAACAAAAAACCCAAAACCCCAAAACCAAAAAACAAAAAACCCAAGGGTAAAAGGGCCAAAACCCAAGGGTTAGGGGAGCCTGGCGAGCCGAAATCCCTCGCCCCAGTAGCGCTCAGACGGCTGCCTCCTGAAACGGTTCGCCGCCCGCAACCACCCAGCGCCGCCGTTCCAGGAGCCGCCGCGCAGGACGAAAAGGCTTTTATTTTCGCCACTCGTTTTCATACTCAGAGCATGTCCATTCCCAGACATTGCCCACGGTGTCATATAGCTTGAAGGCATTCTCCGCAAAAGAGCCAACGGGTGCTGTTCTGTCAAAACTGTCTCCACAATAATCGCCATAACAATTAGCTTTATTACTTGGCAACATCGCTCCGCCAAGACTCACCGTGCGTAAACCCGCCAAATAGCGCTCGGCAGAATCGACTTGCTTCTTTTTTAAAGCACCCCGCACCAAATCCACATAACGCTTTTCAATTTTTTTCAAACCCGCTAACGCCTGAGCATTCGTCTGATCCTTATCTAACACCTTCTGATAACATCGAAATGCTGTGCCACTGCCACCACTTAAACGACCGTTTTCAAAATGCGTCTGACATACTCGCAATAATTGCGTTACCTTGGACTTTTCTGGGGCTGCGGCTTGCCACTTAAAATAAAATGGCTTATACAATTGCTTATAATAGCCGGGCAACTGATTGCCATAAGTTTCCCTTTTGACGGCTTCGCCCACCTTGGTAAAAACCTCATCAACGGATAAATTAGGCACCTGCATCCATTTCATCAAATGTTTAACATAAGGACTATTTCGATAACCCACGCCACTCGCCGCTACACCACCAGGCGCCGCCGCATAAGCAATCACAGAACAGTGAATGGGCACTTCCATTGATAAACCTGGCATCATGTCACCTTTGCCCCAGCTTTTGAGAGAGGCTGGCAAATTACGGCAAGCATCTAATATGACGAGATTGATTTGATTATTCGCCGCTTTCATGCCGTCTAAGACATAATCAGCCGAAACCGTTTTATGAGGCAATTGCCAACGGGCTGTTAAAGATTCGGTATCTACGGGCAACATATAGTTGATCCCGTTATGCTGGATGCCGTGTCCAGAGAAGTCAAACAATCCTACGCCTTTATTGTCGTACAGTTTTTGACTAAACTGATCGATGGCGGTTTGCATTTGGAGTTTGCCGAGATTGTTTTGTTCAATCACCTCAAAACCTAATTGGCGCAAGACTTTCGCCAAATCGGTGGCATCGTTGACAGGATTCGTTAAAATAAAATCCGCTTTCTGATAGGCAGAATTTCCAATTACTAAGGCAAAGCGTTTTTTATGCTGCATTTGGGCTTCAACAGGTGGGGCAGCGGGAATTGAAAAATCTGTGGCTTTGTCACCCTTGGTGGTGCTGGCTGGCTTCTCCTCGTTTGTACAAGCGGTTGCCAGGAGCCCTAGAGTGATAAGTAGCAGGCTTTTTAGTCGCATTATGGTTGTTCTTGTTTGTGAGTTCATTTGCTAATATATGTATGACAATTTTGGAGTCCAAGATTTATCTTGGGAGTGACCCAAAATAAATTTTGGACTCCTGAGCTATGGATATTTGAAAAACTATAGCGGCGCCTGACTATTTTAAACCCTACTTAAAAACAGACTTGACTATTTTAAAGTAAATACTAAAATATTCGCATGAGATATACAAGGTATTTCACTCTTTTTGGATTTACTACGTCGTTGGCGGAATGGTTGTACTCTCCAATCTGGCACAAGATTTACAAGTTGCGCCACAAACCACAAAATATTGGCTAGAAGTACTTTTAGAAGATTATGAAGGCTATCGCTGTGAATTACGTTATATCCGTGACAAGGAAGGAAGGGAGATTGATTTTGCCATCATTAAAGAGGGAGTTTTGGAAGAATTGATTGAAGTGAAATATAATGACGATAGTTTATCAACAAGTTTTTTTGTAGGGTGGGTAGAGCTTCGCTGCACCCACCAAATCGCGTCAAATGGTGGGTTGGGCGTCCCGCCACTTCGTTGCGCGGGCAACCACAAGGGATTGCCCCTACCCACCCTACATAATCTTCTTTTTTTTCAAGTACTTAAATACTTATGTATAAGAGAGTGCGCTTCGCTAAGGGAACGATAAGAATTCATTGTTATTTATGGATAAATTGACGTAGTATGTTCTGTAAAATCGGAGCAAATGCATCAAGTTTTCCATCTTGGGGTTGGCTGAGTTCATCCATTATCATTTTCAGTAAATCATCATCCAGCAGTCGCAAATTTTCGGGAGAATCCCACTGATAAATGAGTGTCTCAACCAATTGTTTACGTTTATTAATCAATGCTTTGTTGCCATCGCCCAAGTTTAAGAGGTTAATGGTATCAGTCGCACGTTTCGTGATGCCTTTGACTTACATTCCTCCATTAAGGGCGTTAACGGTATAATTTTAGCCTCATGCGCTTTACCACATTGTTTATGTTCGTTACAACCGAGCTTTCGCACCTAACTGACCATTGTCTAAGACATAACATCGCACCTCTTTGGCCACACAGTGAGCGATCGGCGAGTGTGTGGCCAGCAAAAACTGACATTTGGGAAAGGTGTCGCGTAAACGCTGGATGATGCCGCGCTGCCATTGCGGATGCAAATGTAGGTCTATTTCATCAATCAGTACAATGCCTTCGCCATGCAATGGATTTTCCAAGCCGGGGTTCATCATAGCCAAACGACGCGCAATATCACCCACTAATGCCATCAGTGATTTTTCACCTTGAGAAACGAAGTAACGGAACGGAGTGACGTTCAAGTTGGGCCACATCTAGGGTTTTGCCATGCTTTTCCACCGTCATTTGTAATCTAGGCTTACGCTGTACCTGTAATTTAGAAAAACCCTGCATAAAGGCTGCGATAGCATTCCGCACTGCTGTTAACTGCTTATCGTTTGGAAGTTCTAAGAGTTTCTCCCGCACATCTTGGGGATTTTTTTGAAGCGATTCCAGAATTTGTTGCATAGCGCCACGGCTACTTTCATTTTCTGCATCTTCGCATTCGCGGAACCATTCAAAAAATCTACGAAAATCCACCCCTTGCGTGAGCGCATTATCATAGCCGTCCAATTGAGCAAAGCTATGGCGAGTTTTAATCTTGAGTGGAATATCTAAAACCACACGCTCGACTGGGTAATAAACCACCAATGGTAAACTGCTATTTTCGTTTTTACTCAGGCGGTTGCGGTACAGATTGGCAAGACGAGTGACATTTTTCAGATCACTGTTCTGCTCATTTTTAAAACCCTTATGTTGTTTTACTAATGTCCACTGAAAAGGCGCTTGGTTATCATCGTGAACATCAAGGATAATTTTGCTAGACTTAGCGTCATTTTCGGCTACCAACTATCGCGCGACACTATGTGATATCAAGAGTTTAGGAGTCCAAGATTTATCTTGGAAGTCTGGTCACTTCCAAGATAAATCTTGGACTCCTGTGTCGCGCGATAGTTGGTAGCGTCATTTTCGATATCCGAATCCAAAATGGGGTTGCCACTGCCCGCAATAACGAGGTTTTCCCTGCACCATTGTTGCCGATAAATATCGTCACACTACTAGCCAATTCTACCGTTAAATCTGTGAATTGCGTAAAATTTTCGATCTGGAGTTTTTTAATTTCCATCCTCATCACGAGACAACCCCGCATTTTTAAGAATTTCATTCACTTTAAAAAAACGAAGTTCAATTTTACTAGCGGTACTGGTTGAAGTGCTGATGGCAGACAAAAAATCGTTATCATTAAGCATCATCTCTCGCGCCGCTTTGACGATAGCCGCTTTATAAGGTTTAATGGTTTGCCACTCATAATCCACCAGGCTAATCCCCCAAGTATCAAACAAGGCACGATTGATCGGATAGATTTTATCAGTGCCTCTTGGCCATTTTCTGAAGGTATGTCTGCCAAATAATTGGAGTGCATTGTTCATGGCTCGCTCAAAATCCTTACCCAGTTTTGTTAATACCTTGCTACTGACTTCACTGTCTATTTTTCGAGTAATTTCAGTGAGAAACGCATTCATGGTGTTATGATGCACGTAATCTTTTTCGATGCTATCAATGAGACGAAACGCACAAAAACGCAGAATGACTTCACGATCCACCATTCTAATATGATCACGTAAGTTGTCACCCGTCGCATCATTGAATGCCTTTAAGGCAGCGAGTTTCTTTAAAAATTTCTGTGAGCGTGATTTGCTCATACAGTGACGAATTTCTTGGGCATTCAGAGGACTGCCGCCGGTATTGATTCTTTTGAATATATCAAATTTCACCTTATCAGGTGTCTGCGGATCGACGATGTTGGCAATAATTTGTGTTGAATAAAGACGTCTCGCCCAGCGTGTGCCCTCCATATCTTGAAAATATTTTCCGCCGACTTCATCTTGGAGATATTCCAGTTTGAACAATTTATAAGAACGCTTGTCTTTTGGCTTGCATTTCACAAAATCGTAAATAGCGGATAGCCTTTGAAGTCCATCGACAACCAACATTTTTCCATCTTCATCGGCGGAAAAATAGAAGGCGGGTAGTGGAATTCGCAGCAAGACTGACTCAATTAATCTCGATTTTTGTCCACGAGTCCAGACATTACGGCGTTGGAAATCTGGCGCGAGTTCCAAATCCCCGTCATCAATCATGTCAAGGATATTTCTTAATGAAAAAGCTTTGGCATCAACACGAATAAGAGCCGGATCCCAGGGAATTGAGGGGACATCCTCTTCCCCATCTTCAAGTATTTCGAGTTCTACGCCTGTCTTTTGACTGTTTTCTATTTCTTCAATGATCTCTGCATGTTTTGGGTGCATCGTTGTCCTTTTCCTTCAGATCAGTTATCTGCTAATGGTGTACCACCACTATCAATTCGCATAGCGATTTCTCGTGCCATGTCGCGTGGTACCGTCTTTTCTATTACAATCATTTTTAATATACGACTTTTGAATTTGTTTCGTTGTATAAAATGTATATCAGAAAAGCTAAATCCATTGAGTGAGGTCAGTATTTCAAGATTTTCTAGCCTTAAACGATTACTCATAAAAGCTTCGAGTGTTAGTACTCTTTGGGTACCGTCGAGTACTTCGTACTCTTCATCATACGGATATTCACCGGTAAACAGGACAACTATGGAGGGGATTGGTAATCCCATTATCGCCATTTCAATCAATCTCATTTGTTGTCTCTTGCTCCAAACCAAGGTGGATTTTGGGATACGGAGGATGTTGTCCCGAAATTCCTCAACAATAGAAGTAATCGAAGACAATTGAACATCATAATCGACTTTACGCTGCATTTCCTCTAGTTGATTGAGGATTTCGCGCTTTTGAGGTTCGCTCATAATTTGATCTTGTGACATGGTATATTCCTCTAGCCAAAGCCTTTAAGGCTCTTCGCCGCCTCATACTTTTTATTATTAGCGTAATCCATCATGTTGGTAAGAATATCTCTCACGAATATCACAATTTCGTGTTTAATTTTTTCCAAATCTTCTACTCTAACTTGCTCACCAGATTCAGAAAAAGAAATGTGTCCATGAGCCAGAAAGTTCCGCTGCTCTTTAACCCGCAGTAATTTGGAACCGCCTTTAGCATCCGGGTGTGTCTGAGATAAAATACCATGCGCTTGACAAATGAGGCGAATTTGCCGCGCATCCAAATTGCCAGCGAGAGGAATGGCTTCTTCATTTAGTGATATAATGACACTATTAACGGCATCTTCCACAAGACGTGCCGCCATTTTCCTAGCTGACTCCCAGTTGGCAGTGAGTTTAAAAATATTTCTGTAATGGTAGTTAAGCCAAATGTCGCGTATTTCTTGTCTAACCGTTGAATAGGTACACTTATGTGATTCTATTTCACGATAGATATCCAAAATGCCATAGCGAATGCTATATTCAACCATGTTATACATTACCAAAAAAGCATTAGCCCTCAGTATATTTTTGAGATTGTCATCTATTTGACTGTATGTTCCCTGATGCGAAAAATGAAGTTCAACCTGCGGCTCATGGACTTGTTTTAAAAAATGTAAATACTGCTCCACATCTTTGACACGCCGATCAAACTCATTGATAACTTGTTGCATCATCGATCTCCGATTCTTGCTGTAAGGCGAGCACTATTAAATAGCCTAAACATTTGTTGCTGAATGTCCAGTGGTGCCGTCTTGTATAATATAAACACTGAAAGTTTACGACTTTTCAGTTGAACTTGTTGTGATAAGGGTAGCTCCGAAAACCTAAGTCCGTTCAATGAGAGCAGTATTTCAAGATTTTCTAGCCTTAAACGATTACTCATAAAAGCTTCGAGTGTTAGTAGTCTTTGACTACCATCGAGAATATCGAACTGTTCCTTATCATCAGTATACGCAATGAACATAAACGGAATTGGAAAACCCAATATCACCGATTCAATAAATCTCCTTTGTTGTCCCTTATTCCAAACCAAGGGGCGGTGAAATGTTGGGATAAAAAAGTGCTTTTTGCGAATCTGCTCAACAAGATAATCAATCGAAAAGGATTGAATAGTATGGCCAAGTTTTTGCTGCATTTCTGCTATTTGATCGCAAGATTCGTTTATCATTGACTCGCTAATCTCTAACATGGCAAATCACCTCTCTAAATAAGTATAACCTATCAATCCCGCCTCTAACTCGCGCAGATACAATTGTCGCTGTTCCACTGTTAAAGGGGCGGCTTGTAAGCGTTTACGGTATGTATTCCGCAAAAATCCTGTCTCAAAATTGACGTAGTTTAGCATGGTTTCCACCGTATCGCCTTCAAGGGGGGCAACTAATTCATAATCGCCATCCGGCTTGATATGGACATTGACAGAGTAAGTGTCCCCAAATAAATTGTGCATATCGCCTAAAATTTCCTGATAAGCCCCCACTAAAAAAATGCCTAGTAAGTAAGGCGCATCAGGGGTAGGTAGATGTACGGGCAAACTGGTATCTACTCCGTCACTGTTGACATAATATTGAAATTGACCATCAGAATCGCAGGTTAAATCTTGCAAAGTGGCGCGACGATCTGGACATTCATTGAGGCGGTGCAGGGGGAGAATTGGAAATAATTGATCAATTGCCCAGGCATCGGGCACGGATTGAAACAGGGAAAAATTACAAAAATATTTGTCCACCAATTTTTCATTCAATTCATCAACGACTTCACGGCAGGCGCGAGAATGAGGGTGCGTTTGTTGTAATAAAGAGCGGACTTGCTGGCAGGTGCTATAATATAATTGTTCAGCGCGGGCGCGTTGTGTGACGTTGAGTAAGCCATGCGTAAACATCGTATGGGCTTCACTGAGCCAGTACACTGCATCGTGATAAGCTTCAAGGGCAGAGCGTTGCGTCAGGTGGGTTAAGCCATGCCATAAATCTTGAATAATGGCGGGTTCATCGGCACTGGCAGGCTCTGGTTGCACAATACCGGGAGCAGATTCAATATCAATCAAGTTGGTAATCAGTACAGCATGATGAGCCGTCATTGCCCGTCCCGATTCGGTGATGATATTGGGTTGTGGCAAGTCTAGGGTGTTACAAATTTCTCCAAATTCATGTACAACATTATTAGCATATTCTTGGACACTGTAATTGGCTGAGCAAGCACTCCGCGAGCCTGTACCCTCATAGTCAATCCCCAAACCGCCGCCTACATCAATATTTTGAATCGGTACACATAAGGCACGTAATTCGGCATAATAACGAGCCGCTTCGCGTAGTGCGCCTTGAATGTCGCCGATATTGGAAATTTGTGAGCCAATATGAAAGTGCATTAATTGTAGAGAGTCTAATAAATCGGCTTCCTTGAGCAGAGTGATGATTTCTAGTACTTGTGCCGCTGAGAGTCCAAATTTTCCTTTTTCGCCCCCCGTATTTTGCCATTTTCCCTTGCCGATGGCGGCTAAGCGCACTCGCATCCCTAAGCAGGGAGTCACATTCAAACTGCGCGATTCTTCAATAATCAGGTTTAATTCAGAAATTTTTTCAATCACTAAATAGGGGCATAAGCCGATTTGTTGACCGATGAGGGCTAAGCGTATGTATTCACGATCTTTATAGCCGTTACAAATGATGATACCGCCGTCGGCGGGCGCGAGTGCTAATACTGCCATCATCTCTGATTTGCTGCCCACCTCTAAGCCAACCCGCCCGACGCTCATAATTTCTTTAACAACTTGATGTTGCTGATTAACTTTGATGGGATAAACGGGCGTATAGTTGGCGTGGTAATCTTGTTGCTGCATGGCAGTCGCAAAGGCATTGCTTATGTGCTCGACGCGATGATGTAGAATGTTGGGAAACCGTACTAAGACGGGCAGAGATAAGCCATGGGCGGCAAAACTTTGGGCTAATTCGTGGAGATTGACAGTAGCAGCTTGTCCGGGTATGGGAGAAACTATTACTTCGCCATTTGGGTTAATATCAAAATAACCATCGCTCCAATGTTCAATATTATAAAGTGTCCGTGATTGGGCAATATCCCATTGTGTTGACATATTATTCTAGTCCATGCAATAAAGTTTGCAAAGCGGTTATCACCGCTTGCTCCCGAATGCTGCGACGATCTCCGCTAAAATGATGGCATTGTGCATAAATATTATTTGGAAAAGCGTAGGCGAGCCAGACAGTACCGACGGGTTTATCGGCAGTCCCGCCGCTAGGTCCTGCAATGCCACTGATTGCTACGCCGACTTGAGCTTGACTGTGTGCTAAGGCACCGTTGACCATTTCTAAAACGGTTGGCTCACTCACCGCGCCATATTTTGCCAAAGTTTGGGGGCATACGTCTAATATTTCTTGTTTAGCGGCGTTAGAATAAGTGACAAATCCTCGGTCAAACCAAGCAGAACTGCCGGCAATGGCTGTCACCGCTTCGGCTATCCAGCCGCCGGTACAAGATTCTGCTGTGACTAAGTAGCAACGATGCTTAGTCAAACGTGCGCCGAGTTCGGTGGCTAGTTTTTCTAATTTATTCATGGCAAATACTCGAAGCAGGGATAAAGTCAAAACATTTAACTACAGGGATTTTTTTTTAACAGGGATAAGTCAAAACATTTAACGACAGGGATTTCTTTACGGACCGAGACGAGCCCCAATTAGACTGTCGTTAAGGTTTTGATTTATCCCTAAAAAAAATCCCTGTCGTTAAGGTTTAACGAAGGTGGACTCCGATATCAGGCTTGAGCGTTAGCCTCAGCTTTCACGACTTCCGCTAATTGATGAGCAACCGTTTCGACTTGTTGCAAGTCAACACCTTCAACCATCACTCGAATCAGTGGCTCTGTGCCACTGGGACGCAACAATACCCGTCCTTGACTATTCAATTGTTGTTCTGCTTCACGCACTGCATTTTGCACTGAAGTTTGAGAGAGTATATCTAAACCGGGCGTAATTTGCACGTTAATCATGCGTTGGGGGCATTTTTGCATACCCGTTTTTAAAACGTGTAAAGGTAAACCGGTTTCGAGACTCGTTGTTAAAACTTGTAAAGCGGTGATAATGCCATCTCCCGTCGTGGTGCGATCCAGACAAATAATATGCCCTGACGATTCTCCGCCTAAAATGCCACCGTTTTCTTGTAGCATTTCTAAAACATAGCGGTCTCCCACCTTGGCTCTTGAAAATGAAATACCTTTCTTTTCAAGGGCTTGTTCTAGTCCCAAATTGCTCATCACGGTGCCAACCACCGCTTCCTGTAAATTGCCTGCTTTATGACGGGCTTGGGCTAGTATGAATAATAGTTCATCACCATCAAGGATTTCGCCCTTGGCATCAACCATGAGTACACGATCACCATCGCCATCTAAAGCAATGCCTAAATCTGCATTTTGATATAAAACAGCGGTTTGCAGTGCTTGAGGTTGAGTAGCGCCATAACCAGCATTAATATTTAATCCATTAGGTTGTGCGCCAATAGTTTCAACGCTTGCGCCCAATTCTTCAAAGACACTGGGCGCAATATGGTAAGTGGCACCGTGAGCGCAATCGACTACGATTTTTAAGCCTTTGAAGCTCTGATCAAAGGGAATTGTCCTTTTGCAAAATTCGATATAGCGGCCAGCGGCATCTTCAATACGAACAGCTTTGCCTAATTTTTCAGGGGCGACCGTTTGCATGGCTTCTTCCATTTTTGCTTCAATAGCCAGTTCAACTTCATCGGGCAATTTAGTCCCCTGGCTGGAGAAAAATTTTATGCCATTATCCTGAAATGGATTGTGCGATGCACTGATAACAATACCGGCGACGGCATGAAAAGTCCGTGTTAAGTAAGCAATCGCCGGCGTTGGCATGGGACCAAGTAAACCAATATCCATACCTGCTGCCGATAAACCGGCTTGTAGGGCGGATTCAAACATGTAGCCGGAAATACGGGTATCTTTACCTATTAAAACTTTATTTTTGTTAGAACCATTTTTCAAAACTTGGCCGACTGCCCAGCCTAATTTTAGAACAAAGTCAGGGGTAATCGGTGGAATTCCGACAGTGCCCCGTATGCCATCTGTGCCAAAATATTTACGTTTTTGTTTCATAATAAAATACCGATTTTTTTTAATTAAAAAAATCCTATTTCTTTAAACTGTTTCGGGAAATCCGCTACGCTCCATTCCCGAAACAACAAAATAGGATTTTTATCAAGTTAAACTGTTTCGGGAAATCCGCTACGCTCCATTCCCGAAACAACAAAATCCACTCCATTCCCGAAACTTATCAAGTTGTATCGGGAATGGAGCGTAGCGGATTTCCCGATACGAAATCAGCGAAGCTAAACAACAAACGGTTATCAAGTTGTATCGGGAATGGAGCGTAGCGGATTTCCCGATACGAAGTCAGCGAAGCTAAACAACTTTCGAGGCAAAAGTTTTTGTGCAACAAAAACTTTTGCCTCGAAAACTGTTATTTTTTCGAGATAATTGAAGAGTGCCGCTACAATTGCAAAACAGCGTGAGTCATTTTCAGCGCATCAACGGTTGCCCCGACATCGTGGGTACGAATCACCCTAGCACCTTTGCTAACCGCTAAAACGGCTAAGGCTAAACCGCCATATAAACGCTCTGTCACTGTTTTGTTTAATATATGACCTATCAATGACTTACGAGATACGCCCACCAAAACGGGATAATCCAGTTCAGTCAACACCTCTAGTCGTTGCATTAAATGCAAATTATGTGCCACTGTTTTACCAAAGCCAAAGCCCGGATCTATCAAGAGACGATTTGAGGCAATACCCGCCTCTAAACAGGCTTGTACTCGCTCTAGCAAAAACGTTTTGATGTCATTAACAACATCATCATAATGGGGATTATTTTGCATGGTGCGCGGTTCACCTTGTATATGCATCAGGCAGACTTGCACCGTTTCTGAGGCAGCGACGGCAGCTAAGCTGCCTTCAGCACGTAAAGCCATGACATCATTAATCATGTCTGCGCCAACGGCAATGGCTTCAGACATGACTTGGGCTTTGCTGGTGTCAACTGATATTGAAATGGGAAATTCGGCGCGGATTTTTTCGACGACGGGGATGACTCGATCAAGTTCTTGTTGCAGTGAGACAGCTTGTGCGCCGGGGCGGGTGGATTCTCCACCGATGTCGATAATCTCTGCCCCTTCTTCAAGCATTTTGTGTGCCTGCTTCAAGGCAGAGTCCTTATGAAAAAAATGACCCCCGTCCGAAAACGAATCGGGGGTCACATTGAGAATTCCCATGACTTGGGGGGCATTTACTGGTGGCATGGTTGTTTATTTACTGTAAAGTAGCCTGCCCATTAATCGCATCATCCAACTGATCTTCGAGACTCTGTTCTTCCGTATTGGGTTTCTTTGGAGGCTTGCCATTCTCGTCCCAGTCTTTTGGTGGCTTGGGCGTATTTCCAGCCATGATGTCGTCGATTTGTTCACTTTCTATGGTTTCATACTTGAGCAAGGTTTCTGCCATTGAATGCAGAATATCAATATTCTCTTTAAGCAAGTTTTCTGCACGGCTGTAATTGCGATCAATGAATGATCGTATTTCTTCGTCAATCACATGCGCTGTCTCATCAGAGACCACTTTATGTTGAGTAACGGAATGACCTAAAAACACTTCGCTGTCATCTTCACCATAAGTGAGCGGCCCTAAACGCTCTGATAAGCCCCATTTTGTGACCATATTGCGAGCCATTTCGGTGGCCCGTTGAATGTCATTACTGGCACCGGTTGTGACGGATTCGGCTCCAAAAATAAGTTCCTCAGCAATGCGCCCACCAAACAGGCTGGAAATTTGGCTTTCTAAGTACACTTTGCTATAACTGAGGCGATCGGTTTCGGGTAAAAACATTGTCACGCCTAAAGCACGTCCCCTTGGAATAATGGTGACTTTGTACACAGGATCATGTTTAGGCACTAAGCGCCCAACAATGGCGTGTCCGGCTTCATGATAAGCCGTGAGTTTTTTCTCTTCTTCAGTCATCACCAAGGACTTGCGCTCGGCGCCCATCATAATTTTGTCCTTGGCTTTTTCAAATTCTTCCATTTCTACCAATCGCTTGTTGAAACGGGCAGCAAATAAGGCGGCTTCGTTGACAAGGTTAGCCAAATCAGCGCCAGAAAAGCCGGGCGTACCGCGTGCAATCAGGCTTGGTTTGACATTATCAGCAATCGGCACTTTTCGCATGTGGACTTTGAGAATTTGCTCACGTCCACGAATATCAGGCAAGGGCACGACCACTTGACGGTCAAAACGACCCGGACGCAATAAGGCGGGATCTAAGACATCGGGGCGGTTAGTCGCAGCAATCACAATCACGCCTTCGCTGCCCTCAAAGCCATCCATTTCTACCAATAATTGGTTGAGTGTTTGTTCTCTTTCATCATGCCCACCGCCTAAGCCAGCACCACGATGGCGACCAACGGCATCAATTTCGTCAATGAAAATAATGCACGGCGCGTGCTTCTTGGCTTGCTCAAACATATCGCGCACTCTTGATGCACCGACACCAACAAACATTTCTACGAAATCAGAACCAGAAATGGCGAAAAAGGGTACTTTCGCTTCACCGGCGATGGCTTTTGCTAGCAAAGTTTTACCAGTGCCCGGTGAGCCTACCATCAATACGCCGCGTGGAATTTTACCGCCTAAATTTTGGAATTTGCCGGGATCGCGTAAAAAGTCAACTAATTCATTAACTTCTTCCTTGGCTTCATCAACACCTGCCACATCGTTAAAAGTGATTTTGATCTGATCTTCTTCAACCAGGCGGGCACGACTTCTACCGAATGATAAGGCACCACCGCGCCCTCCGCCTTGCATTTGGCGCATAAAGAAAATCAGTATCCCAAACAATAGCAGCATGGGAAACCAGGAGATGAATATCTGCATGAGCAGTGATTGCTGTTCTGGTGGACGTGAGATAATTGTCACGTTATGTTTCAATAAATCACCAATCAAGCCGGTATCACCGGGATTGTAGGTGACAAAATGTTCACCATTTTGTGTGGTGTACTTAATGGTGCGTCCTTCAATAGCCACCTTTCGCACAAAGCCTTGTTGAACCTCGGTAATAAATTTTGAGTATTCTATTGATTTGGGCGCTGGAACTCGGGGACCAAAATTATTGAATACCATCATTAAAACAATGGCTATTATAATCCATAATAAAAGATTTTTTGCCATGTCATTCATGGATGTGTGCCTCTTTGTTAATAATTAAATTAAAACGGGGGATTTTTTTGCCAGCACATAGACTTCAGATGATCGTGAGCGCGACGCATCAGGTTTGCGGATCCTGACTTGCTTAAAATCGGCTCCTAACTCTTTAACATAAGCATCAAAACCTTCCCCTTGAAATATTTTTGTTAAAAAATAGCCTTGAGCAGCCAGCACCTCAAGTGCCAAATCTCTGGCCAATTCAGCCAATAAGATTGCACGGGGTTGATCAATGGCTTTTACTCCGCTGATATTGGGTGCCATGTCGGACATTACAAGATCGGCTTTGTGCTCACCTAATTGATTGTGCAATTCATCGAGCACCATTTGCTCTCGAAAATCGCCCTGAATAAAAGTCACACCGGGCAAAGGTTCTATAGGTAAAATGTCGAGGGCAAACAATCGGACTTGGTTATGCAAACGCTGTGTAACCCATTGTGACCAACCACCGGGGGCGGCACCTAAATCAATAACCGTCATGTTGGGGCGAAATAAGTGATCACGGCTATCAATTTGTGCGAGTTTATAAACCGCCCGTGAACGATAACCGGCAAGATTGGCTTGTTTGACATAGACATCTGAGCCATGTTCTCTGAGCCAGCGTTGACTGTTTTTACGATGCTTTTTGTTCATAAAATAAGTCCAAGATAAATCTTGGACTCCTCATTAGACCAATAATTGGCGAAGTTTAGCAAGCAATTCTTTGTAACTGTATGTACCCTTTTGAAACACGGCATCCACACGATTGTTGAGCCATAGTTCTTCATCAGGGGTGAGTAGCGTAGCAGTCACCACAACCACCCGCGTTGATGAGCAATTTTTGTGTTGTCGCAGATGAGTAATAAATTCAAATCCGTCCATGTCGGGCATATTCAAATCTGATAAAATCAAATCAGGCTGATGTTTTTCTAAAAGTTGCAGAGCAGTCTCGCCGTCTCCCGCTTCAATGACTTGCCAACCAACATGTTTAAGCATGCCTACCACCATTTCACGCCCTAACTGATCATCTTCCAACACCATCACAGTCGGGGAGGGGGTTTCGGTGCGATACTTTCGCAATACATTGATTAATTGAGTTCTGGGGACTGGTTTTGTCATATATTCGGCTGCGCCTAAGGAATAGCCGATTTCTTGCGCTTCCGTCATTGTCAACATAATAACGGGAATATGTGCCAACTCTGGATCAGCTTTGAGTTTAGACAAAACATCCCAGCCATCCATGCCAGGCATCATCACGTCCAAAATAATGGTATTAGGACGCCGTTTTTTCGCCAATTTCAAACCTTCTTCACCACTCGCTGCCATGACAACCTGATAACCCACTTTGCTCAGATAAACGTCTAGCATTTCGCGCACAACTTTATCGTCATCAATAGCTAAGATTAGCCCATTCTCCAGAGAATCTTTGACAACAGGCTCATCAGCCGTTGTGGTGGGTTGGCTGCTGATATGCGCTGGTAAACGCACGATAAAATGGTTGCCTTTGTCAAAAACGCCTTGGATATTGAGACTACCACCAAGCATTTCGGCGAACTGTTTACTGAGGGATAATGCTAAGGCTGTGCTGCCATATTTGCGGGGGGCATCGACTTGGGTAAAGATTTGATATAAATTGTCTCGTTGTTCCTGATTCATGCCACTCCCTTCGTTACTGACACGAATGCTAATCCAATCTCCGTTTTCTTGCCGCTCTCGTCTCACTTCTAGCGTAATGATACCTTGTTCTGTGAATTTAGAGGCATTACTAAGCAGATTGAACAAAATCTGCCTCACTTTAATCAAATCGGTGTACATTTCACCCAAATCTTTATCAAACAATAAATGTAAAGCATTGGCTTTATTCTCTATCAAAGGCTGAAGCGTGGAGATGGTATTTTGGATCACTGTTTTCAAATCAAAGCGTTCTGAATAGGAGGGCAGATTGCCCGCTTCGATTTGAGAAATATCAAGCATGCCATCAATTAAGCCCAGTAATTGTTTAGTAGCAATATGAACATTTTTAATGTCTTGCCGCATAATGGGTTGCTCACAGTCTTCTTCAAGCATTTCTGTGTAACCGATAATGCTATTCATGCAAGTACGCAATTCATAGCTCATATTGGCAATAAACTGGCTTTTAGCGATATTCGCATCCTCTGCCTTTACTTTTGCATGTTGTAATTCTCTCGCCTCCCATTTTTGTCTGCTGAGATCCTCAATATGAGTCCATATAATATAATATTCTCCCTCTTCTTCCTCTTCTTCCTCTTTTTTTAGTATGAGAGCGGATAATCTGACTGGTACATGATAGCCATCTTTATGTCGATATTCTTTTTCGATAGGACCATAATGTTCACCGATTTTCAGGGCTTGCAATTGCCATTGTTCAGCCGTCGCATCATTTCCGACAAGAATATCCTTCCAATAATTTAAGGGGAGCGTTTCTTCAACATCGCGACCAATGATTTGCGCGTAAGCTGGATTCACATAAAGCAATTTGCCATCAGATCGCCATAAACCTAAACCAAGTCGTGCGCTGTTCAGCAAATTTTGTGCATTTGATTCGTTATGCTTGAGATGGCGGAATACTTGAGTATGAAAAATCCACCCGATTATCAGCGCAAATAATAAGATACTTATCGCATTGGTGATTAAGGGATTAAGATATAACTGCATAGTGGCAGTTAATAAGATAATCAAAACACTTAGCAATATAATATAAATGGTCAATTTATAGGCGATTTTATTTTTTAACATATCTGTTAGTTCTCAGTTATCAGTAAACAGCTATCAAAAACAGCTTAGGAACGTGCATGAAATAACGTCTGAAAGTCAAAACCAAAGTCAAAACAAGACCTGCCAGGTTAAAACCAAACCTGGCAGGTCAAAGGCACAACCATACCTGAATTTGACTTTGACCTGGCAGGTTTGGTTTTTAACCTGCCAGGTCTGGTTTTGAAGTTGACTAAATTATTTTATGCACGTTCCTTAGCTTAAATTATAAGTTAAATCAAGAAGTCTGTTTTTGCAACATTTACAATTTTAAGCCTTTTATTAATAACTGATAACTGATAACTGATAACGTGAGAGAGAGGCTTGTAGGCTTGTAGGCTTGTAGGGTGGATTAAGCGATAGCGTATCCACCAAAGTAGTAGAATTAATGAAAAATTTAGGCACCCTTCAAAAGTAGTTTACAATTTAGTGTGCTAACTAAATTTAGGAACGTGCATAAAACAACTAGGGCAACCATAAAGGATTGCCCCTACATTAACCGTGATTTTTACTTCGGTAACGAAGTAGGGGCAATCCCTTGTGGTTGCCCTAGGTAATAATTTGTTTTATTTCTGGTCTATAAATTGTCACCTTAAAATATTCAGCCACGGTATTATTTTCAAAATCAATGTGAGGATAAGCCTGTAGCGATCTTAAAATACCACTGCCAATACCTCTATAGGGTAATACATCACTAACATAAGAAGTCAAAACAATATTTCTTGAACGGCGTTGAATGCCTCGTTTAATATCTTCAACAGAAAGATTATTTGGCAATTTTCCCGGGCTTGTTATCTCTATTCTATCCTCAAAAATAAACAGTTTAATTGAATCATGAATAAAATAATCTCGATGTACCAAAGCATTAATTATAATTTCTTCAAAAACGAGCTTAGGAATTTCAGGTATTCCAAGACTGTTAAAACTTTGTTCACCCTGAATTTTCCTCAGTATGCTAAATACAAAATTAACAGAGGTTTGATATTGTTGTAATAAATTACCGGTCATATTTTCACTACTTCTATAATCATCAGTAATAAATTCTTTTCCCCAAAACCAAATGACAGACAACTGTGAATCAGGCAATAAAACTTCTGTATTTTTACCAAAAAGTAAGGCACCAGCTAACGTTAATTTATTATCCTTGATGAGTCGCAAATTTGTCATTAAACGTGATATTTCATCCGTTTCAATTTCTTCATGATATCTTTTTTGGTAAAAAGCTCGAAACAAAGGTAAATCAACATCAGAGACAGAAGTATCTTCAATCGCTTGCCTGTCTGCATATAATTTTCCGGCTGATTGATATAAACGTTTTAATTCATCAGGAGATACACGTCTTTTATTAGCAGCAGATTTGATCCAATAAACCATATTTTTATCACAATAGGGTTTATCAATGCCGGCGGGAATGGTGACAACCAGAATAAATTTGCCATCAATAGATACCGTTTCAGTAAATATTGTCACTGCTGGTTTGATATTATTTGTCGCCCAATTAAAGAGATAATTATTAGCTTTTTCTAAGGCATCGAACCCAAGTCCAATAACAGTCCCTTTTTTATCTTCAATACCAATTAGGATTTTTCCGCCCTCAAAATTAGACATGGCTACTAATTCAGCAACAAGATCATCTGCTTGTTTGGCTTTAAGTTCTTTTTTGAACTGTACCCGACTCGTTTCACCAGCATTAATGATTTCACCTATTTCAACAATGTTCATTTTTTTTTAGCTCGACACAAAAAAAAATCCTATTTCTTTAAGAAATAGGATTTTTAAATACTATTTATTCAATAAAAGGCAAAGGGATTTCCATACCATTAACGTTCAGCTTCTTATCTTTAAGAGCAACAACAATCTTGTAGCTGTCATTACCCGTATCAACCAGCCACTTGAGCCCCACAAACACTGAAATTTGTTGCTCACTAGCGGCTTCTGCTTGTTGTTTCAAAAAAGCCAAATCATCCTCACTGAGTTGCATATCGCCGAAATCTTTCAGCATGGTATAAAAGGTTATCTTTGCCAAGATTCGTTTGGTCCAATCTTTGCTGATGCTAAACGCCCCTTGTACCTGTAATGCCTCACTCAAGGAAGTCCCTTTTTTGTTGAGGGTGACGCTCGCATTGCTTTGCACCGCGTTCCCATTTGGCGTTTTCACAGTCAAGTCAGTCAGCGCGATTTCTGGGGATTTGGCCGCTAACTTAGGCAACACTTCCGTCAATTTGTCTAACATGGTGACAATCATCGTTTTTGGATTTTTGATTTGGCGTCGATTTTCCCGAGCCGTTGTTTGCAACTCCGCCAAAGCCTCCTCATCCAAATTGCGAATTTCCCAGTTTTCTACCAAACTCACCCCTGAAACATCTTTGAGTGTCAGGCTATCAATTTGCGCCTGTAAGGTATAATTGATAACGCCGCCTTGCCCTTCTTCACCGTCTGCCTTCGCCACCAAACCATCAAAGCTGTATTTGGACTTGTCTCTACTGACATCCAAATGTCCCACATTGAATTTCAAGTGACCCAGTTTAAGATCTTTACTGGTTTGATTGGTGGTCAACTTGGAAGAAAGATCATGTACATTCAAAAGGTAAGTATGCTTACGCACTTGAAGCATGGGCAAACTCAAGTCCATTTTAGTGGGCGTTTTATTGGCATTAAATTCCCCACTAAAGCTGCTCTCTCCCAATGACAATGACGCGGATAATTGTTTATCTTCAAACAAAAGCCCCGCGAAATTTAAGCTGAGCGTCTTCAGATTTTCAGTCAAAGTCAACTGAGCCGTCAAACCTTTCCAATCTATGAGCCCCTCGCGCCGATAGGCTGGAATTTCCAGAGAAGTTTCGCTACTCTCTTCGTTGTCTTTCTTGCCCTTAATAGACAGTGGGGGCAATTTTCCGAGAAGTTGCTCCGCCTCTGCCGACAACAAAAACTCAAGCTCTGTCTCAACCTGCACCGGTTTTTCTTGCTTTTCTAAAAGCTTAGAAAAGTTCTCTCTGACGACTCTCAAGAAAACCACCGGATTTTCTTTGATGTCCTTCAAAGGGATTTCTATCGTCTCGATTGGGAGAGGATCGCCCCCATTGATACGATGTTGCAAAGTGAAACGGAGAGAATCCTCAGAGAGGAGAGTCTTAACCAGACCATAAGTTGAGGACTCAGAGACTGCCTTAGCCAAGATCGGCGGCACTGGCATCTCTGCATACGAGGGTAGGCTCACTGCACTGACGAGTAAACTCGCGGCGATCAATTGGAGCTGTTTTTTCATATCAAAAGTTTCCTTTGGATTTTTAAGGTAAAATGAAAAGTTTGTAGTGAATCGGCATAAACTTTAACACATTTTTTGACTTGACGTCCAAGATAAATCTGGCCGACTCCTAACATAATAACTGATAACTGATAACTGATGACTCCCCTAGACATATTACGCAATATATTTGGCTATCAACACTTTCGTGGTGAACAAGAAAACATTATCAACCACATCTTAGCAGGCGGCGATGCGCTCGTCTTAATGCCCACAGGTGGTGGTAAATCACTGTGTTATCAAATACCCGCCCAAATTCGTCCGGGCGTGGCGATAGTGATTTCCCCTTTGATTGCTCTCATGCAAGATCAAGTCAGTGCCTTGCAACAATTTGGCATCCGTGCCGCTTGTCTCAATTCTAGTTTAACATTCGATCAAGCCCGTGAAGTATCAAGGCAACTACGCCAAGGTGAATTGGACTTGCTATATGTCGCCCCCGAAAAATTAATGACGCCGCGCTTTTTAGAATTTCTGGAGAGTGCCCAAATCGCATTATTTGCCATAGATGAGGCGCATTGTGTCTCCCAATGGGGGCATGATTTTCGACCAGAATATGTAGAACTTTCCATTTTACACCAACGTTTTCCGAACGTTCCACGTATTGCGCTCACCGCCACCGCCGATGGACCAACGCAACGAGACATCAAAACTCATTTAGCTTTAGAAAATGCCAAAGCATTTGTCGCAGGTTTTGATCGTCCAAATATTCGCTATCATGTGGTACAAAAAAAGACACCACAAAATCAACTATTAAATTTTCTCAAAGAGGAGGGGCATTACGGCGATGCTGGTATTATTTATTGTTTATCGCGCAAAAAAGTGGAAAAAGTGGCCGACTGGTTTAGCAAACAAGGCTGTCTCGCCTTACCCTATCATGCAGGATTAGACAATCAAATACGAAAACAAAATCAGACGCGATTTTTACGCGAAGAAGGCGTGATTATTGTAGCCACTATCGCTTTTGGCATGGGGATTGACAAACCCAATGTCCGCTTTGTTGCCCATTTAGATTTACCAAAAAGTCTTGAAGCCTATTATCAAGAAACTGGACGGGCGGGGCGCGATGGTTTGCCCGCCAATGCGTGGATGGCTTATGGTTTACAAGATGCCGTCTTATTACGGCGCATGATGGAGCAGTCGGAGGCTGATGAACAACATAAACGGATAGAACGGCATAAATTAGAATCCATGTTGGGTTATTGTGAAATGACCACTTGCCGTCGTCAAGCTTTATTAGCCTATTTTGATGATCATTTGCCTGAGCCTTGTGGAAATTGTGATACTTGTTTAGAACCGGTAGCCACTTGGGATGGCACTGAAGCGGCACAAAAAGCATTATCTTGTGTTTATCGTACTGAGCAACGATTTGGCGTTCATTATCTAGTTGACGTGCTATTAGGTAAAACAACTCAACGTATAGAACAGTTTAGACATGAACGTGTGAGTACCTTTGGTATTGGCAAAGAATTAAGCGAGCCAGAGTGGCATTCCGTTTTTCGGCAACTGATTGCGGCGGGATTTGCGAGAGTTGATGTCGAAGGCTACGGGGGAGTACAACTCACTGAAAAATCATGGCCTCTACTCCGGGGAGAACAGCGTATTGATTTACGCAAAGATATTAAGCCCAAAGTAAGAAAGGAGAAAAAATATAGCCGTAGTTTAAGAAAAACCTTTACAAACACAGATCAAATCCTTTGGGAAGCCTTGCGTACTAAACGCTTGGAATTGGCACACGAACAAAGTGTGCCCCCTTACGTGATTTTCCATGATAGTACATTAGAGGACATGGTGCTACAACGCCCCCAGACTTTAACGGAATTTGCCCAATTATCAGGCGTGGGCACCCGAAAATTAGAACGTTATGGTAAAATTTTTATTGAGGTCGTGGATGCTCATGCATCGCAATATGGAGACACACAACCTACAAGCACAATCAGTGCCCCCAAGACTGATGAGACCATATTATCTGAGTCGGTAGAAATCACACTTGAAGCCTTTAATCGGGGATTATCCCCAGAGCAAATAGCGGCGGAACGCATGCTTAAACCCTCAACCATTTACGATCATCTCTCTCAAACGATTGAACAAGGGCAACTGGAATTGCGTCAAGTCATTAAATTAAGAGAAGAAGAAATACACGATATTGAGGACAATCTGTTAGAACGACCTACCGAAGAGCAACACACTTTAAAATCGGTGTTTGAGGCTTTTAATGGTGCCTATGATTATAGCATCTTAAAATGTGTTAGAGCGCATATATGGCGTGAATGTGGCTAATAAATAACAATAACAGGAGTCCAAAGCTTTAGCTTTGGACCGACGGAAGATACTTATGCACATTGACTTAATTTGCGTTGGACAAAAAATGCCCACATGGGTCAAAACGGGGTTTAACGAATACGCCAAACGCTTGCCCCACTTAAATTTGATTGAAATTCCCCTACGCAAGCGCAGCAAAAATGCTGACTTAGCCCGTTTGCAGCGTCAAGAGGGTGAGCATACCTTAGCCGCGATTGCACAAGGGGCGTATGTCATAGCCCTTGATGAGCGAGGGCAAGTATGGAATACTGTTCAATTGGCAGAACAATTCACCTACTGGATGCGTGAATATAATACAGTGGCTTTACTGGTTGGTGGACCAGAAGGTTTATCAACAGCCTGTTTGCAACGGGCACAACAACGTTGGTCATTATCCGCATTGACATTGCCACATCAACTGGTGCGGATTGTCGTCGCTGAACAATTGTATCGTGCATGGAGTATAATAAATAATCATCCTTATCATCGTGCATAATGCTATGCTAGGAGTCCAAGATTTATCTTGGACAAGAGACTTATGATTTATCTCGCTTCCCTCTCTCCCCGGAGAGCAGAGCTACTCGCTCAAATTAACATTAACTATCAAAAAGTGGCAGTCAACGTTGATGAAACACCCCATCCTCATGAAATACCACAAGATTATGTGATTCGCTTGGCATTAGCCAAAGCCCGTGCAGGACGTTTGGCACTGTCAACAGCACAACCAGTATTAGGTGCCGATACGACCATCGTGTGTAATAAACAAATACTTGGCAAACCGCTTGATGAAAACGATGCCAAACAAATGCTGAGGCAATTATCAGGGGGCTCTCATAAAGTCATGACGGCAGTGGCGTTGGTAACAACAACACAAGAAAAAGTGCGTTTGAATATCAACAAAGTGTATTTTCGTCAATTGACTGAGGCGGACATACAAGCTTATGTTGCAACAGGTGAGCCCATGGATAAGGCAGGCAGTTATGCCATTCAAGGACTTGCCAGTGTTTTTATTGAACGTATTATAGGTAGTTATTCTGGAGTGATGGGCTTGCCATTATATGAGACAGCGAAATTATTAGACGAGATTGGCGTAAAAATATTTTTAAAGGCTTAAAAAACGGCTTGGCTTGTACTTAGAAAGCTTGATACAATGTCCTGATGTCCCCATCATGCTCGGACAGTGCTCTAGGCACTTAGTAACACAAAGGAAATTTATTTATGATGAAAAAATATGTATTACCTACTGTCATATCATTAGCACTCAGTGGTTATGCCTTAGCGCAGGAAAGCTCGGCACCAGAGGTAACGCCACCACCTGCTGAGATGACACCACCACCCGCAGCACCTGCTGAGGTGACACCACCACCCGCAGCACCTGCTGAGGAGACACCACCAGCACCACCTGCTGAGATGACACCACCTGCACCACCAGCACCACCAGTGCCTGCCGCTGGACCTGACAAAGCCTATCAGGAAATGATGGAAAAACGACAGCAGGCGATGGAAGAACAGAATGCACAGAGGCAAGAGATGCAAGCGTTCAGAGACAAAATGCGCCAAGCCAATAGTCCACAAGAACGGTGGCGTCTGATGGATGAGATGCGGCAGCGCCAGCAAGAGATGCGTGAGAAAATGTGGAAAGAAAGGGGCATGATGATGCCGCCACGCCATCCCATGGGACCTTGGAATGGGCAACAAAATATGCAGCCACATTATGGACCCAGACCTTACTATAATCAGCCTTATCGTGGCAGACAGGGTATGCCGAGTGGTCGCTATGGCTCAAACCAGGACCATCGCGCCAAGATGGAAAGGCGTTTGGAAAATATTGAAAATATGCTTATAGAACTCATCGAGTTATTACAAGAAAAGTAAAATATTTTCTCGTTCCCACGCTCTGCGTGGGAATGCCTGCCTCGACGCTCCGCGTCGAATTTTCAAAGTAGATTAAATAAAATGAGAAAAGAAGAATTAAGAGAACAAATAAGAGAAAATCTGCTGTCACTCAACACATGGCTACGCGGTTTTTTCATGTTGCTCTACGCCGTCGCTTGTTATGTTGCCATCATTGTCACAGGTATCGTTATGCTCTTTCAATTTGGAGTCGTGCTATTAACGGGCAAGGTCAATGATCGCCTACTCCCACTAGGACAAAGTCTCAGTATCTATATTAATCAAATACTACTTTATCTCACTTACAACAGCGAAGAAAAACCCTTCCCATTTAACAGTTGGCCGACAGTGATGGCATCTGCTCAAGAGCCCGTCGTCAACCTACCCAACGAACCTGAGCCCCCGCCAAAAGCGGAGTGAAAGAAAAGACTTTTCACTTTTTATGCGTTTTGTCCATCTACATTTACACTCCGAATACTCGCTGCTTGATAGCCTTATCCGCATTAAACCACTAGTGAAAGCAGTGCGAGAGGCGGGCATGCCCGCCTGTGCTATCACAGACCAAAGCAATCTCTTTGCCCTCGTTAAATTCTACCGTGCGGCACAATCGGCTGGGATTAAACCTATTATTGGTGTCGATGTGCGACTACATGAGTCCACATCTCGACTCGTTTTATTGTGCCAAAACGATATTGGTTATCGCAATCTCACACGCCTCGTTTCACGCAGTTATACCGAAGGACAGGTTAAAGATGTGCCTTACTTACATCATGCCTGGTTTAAGGGTGCGACGGAGGGCTTGATTGCACTCTCTGGGGGGCGCGAGGGCGAGATAGAACAAGCCTTGTTGGCAGGACAAGCCCAGTTAGCACGGCAACGCTTGGATGACTGGAATGCTTTGTTTCCAAAGCGTTTTTATCTTGAATTACAACGCACCGGTCGGCCTAATGAAGAAGAGGCTATCCATGCCGCTGTTGAACTCGCTTTAGAGACGGGCATTCCCGTCGTTGCCACCAATGATGTGTGCTTTCTGAACACTGACGAGTTTGATGCCCATGAAGTCCGTGTCTGTATTCACGATAGTAAAATCATCACTGATAAAAATCGCCCTCACCGCCATAGTCCACAACAATATTTGCGTACTGGGCAAGAAATGGCGGAATTGTTTGCCGATATACCAGAAGCCATAGAAAATACTTGGCAAATTGCTCAACGCTGTAATTTAGAATTAAGCCTGGGTAAAAATTATCTACCCGATTTTCCCGACATACCCGAAGAAGAATCGGTTGAAGACTATTTCCGTCGCCAAGCCAAGCTTGGTTTAGAACAACGCTTAGCCAGGCTTTTTGACAACTCCGGCGAAGAATTTGCTGAGCAACGCCGCCCTTATGATGAGCGTTTAGCCCATGAATTGGATGTCATTGTGCAAATGGGCTTTCCCGGTTACTTTTTAATCGTCGCCGATTTTATCCAATGGGCTAAAGAAAATCATATTCCAGTCGGACCTGGGCGTGGCTCAGGGGCAGGCTCATTAGTCGCCTATGCGCTCAGTATCACTGATTTAGATCCTATTCACTATTATTTACTATTTGAACGCTTTTTAAATCCTGAGCGGGTTTCCATGCCTGACTTTGATATCGACTTTTGCATGGAAGGCCGCGATGATGTGATTAATTATGTTGCCCAACGTTATGGACGTGAGCGCGTTTCGCAAATTATCACTTATGGCACAATGACAGCCAAAGCGGTGGTGCGCGATGTCGGGCGTGTGTTAGCGCATCCGCACGGATTTGTCGATAAAATTGCCAAACTCATCCCCTTTGAATTAGGCATTACCCTTGATAAAGCTTTAGAAAAAGAAGATACTTTACGCAGTCGCTACCAGCAAGAAGAAGATGTGCGGGCATTGATAGACATGGCGCGTCAGTTAGAAGGTTTAACCCGTAATTCGGGTAAACATGCGGGAGGCGTGGTCATTGCGCCCACCGTTTTGACTGATTTTACGCCGCTCTATTGTGAGCAAGACAGTACAGATTTAATGACCCAATTTGATAAAAACGATGTCGAAGCCGTCGGCTTAGTCAAATTCGACTTTTTAGGGTTGCGTACTCTCACGATTATCAAATGGGCACTAGAAACGATTAACCGTTTTGCCGATCCGCAGATAGATATTTCAAAAATTCCTTTAGATGATGCTCAGACTTATGACTTACTGAAAAGAGGAGATACAACGGCTGTATTCCAACTGGAATCGTCGGGTATTAAAAAACTCGTTAGGCAGTTGCTACCCGATAGTTTTGAAGAGATTATTGCCTTAGTTGCCTTATATCGTCCTGGTCCCTTGCAATCGGGCATGGTCGATGATTTTATTAAGCGTAAACATGGAGAGGCTAAGATTGAATATCCTCACCCTGATCTGGCGCCGATTTTAAAATCGACTTATGGGGTGATTGTGTATCAAGAGCAAGTGATGCAAATTGCTCAAGTGTTGGCGGGTTATACGTTGGGGGGGGCGGATTTACTCCGGCGCTGTTTAAGCGGAACAACTGAAATACTTGACGCTGCAACGGGGCGTTTAGTGACTCTGAGTGAAATCGCGTCAAAACATGAGTATTGGTTAGGGCGTAAGGTTTTTTGCCTGAGCCTAGAGACGCAAAAAATAACGCAGCAACCCATTACGGCAATTTATCCTAATGGGATTAGGGATGTTTGGGAGATTACAACTAAAACTCACCGCAAAATTAGAGCAACCGGCGATCATCTTTTTTACACGCTGTTAGGATGGAAGCCGCTAAACGATTTTAAGGTTAAAGATCGCATCGGTTTAGCACTTCCAATCACTCACAGTAGTGATATTTCAGAATCGGATGTTTTTTGGGACGAGATTGTTTCTATTGAGTATATTGGCAAAGAAGAAGTCTTCGATTTAAGTATTCCAGAAACCCATAACTTTGTTGCGAATGACTTTATTGCCCATAACTGTATGGGTAAGAAAAATCCTAAAGAAATGGCGGAACAAAGAACGGTGTTTACAGAAGGTGCCGTAGCACGAGGGGTGAATGAAAAAAAATCGACGGATATCTTTGATTTAATGGAAAATTTTGCGGCATACGGCTTCAATCGTAGCCATAGCGCCGCTTACGCCCTCGTCTCCTACCAAACCGCCTGGCTCAAAGCCCATTATCCAGCCGCCTTCATGGCAGCCGTATTATCGGCGGATATGGATAACACCGATAAAGTCGTGATGTTGACTGAAGAATGTCGCACCATGAAACTTAATGTATTGCCACCTAACATCAATGCCGGTTGTTACAAATTCACGGTGAGTGAAGAGCAAAATCAATCTATTAATTATGGATTAGGCGCGATAAAAGGCGCGGGTGAGGCAGCCGTTGATAACATTGTGACAGAGCGTGATAAAAACCGACATTTTACTGACTTATTTGATTTTTGTCGTCGCGTTGACTTACGCAAAGTTAGTCGCCGCCTGTTAGAACCCTTAATTAAATCAGGTGCCTTCGATAATTTAGGGGCAAATAGAGCCGTGATGTTCGCTTCATTAGCGAATGCCATCAAAATGGCTGAGCGACATTCAAATGATACCGCCACCGGGCAAAATGATATATTTGCCTTGAACAATAATGCCCAAAAATCGAGTGAAGAAAAGCCGCTGTTTGCTCAGAATGTGAAGCCGTGGAGCGACAAAGAACAGTTGAAGGGAGAAAAAGAAAGTTTAGGCCTTTATATAAGTGGGCATCCCATTAAAGCTTATTTAGCAGAACTGGCACCTCATATTCAACTGGTCAAAATTAGACCAACAGAGAAGACAAAAACGGTGCGAGTTGCCGGTTGGGTGATTGAATTGCGTACCACGAGTAATCAGCGTGGGCGTATGGCTTTTATCACTTTGGATGATAGCACCGGGCGATTAGAAGTCAAAGTGTACTCAGAATTATATCCAACGGTGCAAGAGATGTTAATCAAAGACACATTATTAATGGTAGAAGGCGAAGTGCGTTTTGATGAATACAGTGGCGGTTATAGCATGACTGCCCAGAAAATTTTTACACTTGACTCCGCCCGCGAAACTTTTGCTAAGTGTTTGGAATTAAGCGTTTCAGCCCAAGAAGCCCCTGAAGCGTTTGCAAAAAAAATAGTAGATACTCTCTCTCACCATCGTCAAGAGCGTTGTTCTGTATTAATTCATTATCAGCGTGCGGATGCACAAGTTGACTTGTTGCTTGGTAAGAGTTGGCGCGTGAATCCGACTGCTGGCTTGCTTCAGGATTTAAAAAATGTTCTTGGTGAGGATGAAGTTAAGGTGGTTTATTGACATATCATCATTTAATTCGACGCAGAGCGTCGAGGCATGCATTCCCACGCAGAGCGTGGGAACGAGAAAAAAAAATATCATTTGACTGACATGAAATTTATTGATTACATAGACCCAAATTCCACACACCCAAATTCATTTGCCTCAAAAATGCGCCGTAAACGTATGCGTTATTTTATTGAGCTTATTCGCTATGTCATTCAGAAAGAAGTTAGAACGACAATTAACATTCTTGATATTGGTGGAACAGAAACATACTGGGATAATTTTCCTTTTAGTGAGTTTAATGATATTAAATTTCGGATTAGTCTGATTAATCTCAATTATCATGACTTTGATTTAGGGATGAAAAATATACATGACAATGTCTCTATTGAAAGATTAATTGGTAATGCTTGTCATCTTGAGGATACCAAAGATAAGGAGTGGGATATTGTTCATTCAAATTCGGTTATTGAACATGTGGGAGGGTGGGCGCCGATCCAAGCGATGGCTAGCGAATTACAGCGTGTTGGACGGTATTATTTTGTACAGACACCAAATTACTGGTTTTTCATTGAACCTCACGTTCTTTTACCGTTTTTTCAGTTTCTGCCTCGCCCGATTGGAGTTTGGTTATTAATGCGAATAAAGGGTTCTACTCTGAATCAAGCTCTATTAGATGAAGACGATCCACGTTTATTGACTAAAAAGGAAATGATGTTGCTTTTTCCGGAGGGAGAAATACTGATGGAACGCTTTATTGGTTTACCTAAGAGCATTATGGCGCGTTCGTTTTTGGGTAGTTAATTATTATTTATCAATTTGAGGAATCCAAAATGTTAGTCATACCCGCCATCGATCTTAAAGATGGTCACTGTGTACGGCTCAAGCAGGGTCGTATGGAAGATGATACAGTGTTTTCTAATGATCCAGTCGCAATGGCAGATCGTTGGATCAAGGCAGGCGCACGTCGTTTACATATTGTGGATTTAAATGGTGCCTTTGCTGGAAAGCCCGTCAATGCGGAAGTCATTCATCAGATAGTTGAAACTTATCCTGATATTCCAATACAAGTCGGTGGCGGAATTCGTGATGAGGATACTATACAGGCTTATCTTGATGCAGGGGTTAAATATGTGATTATTGGTACCCAGGCGGTTCAAGCCCCCCATTTTGTGACTGAGGCTTGTTTGGGATTTCCGGGGCATATTATTGTGGGTTTGGATGCCCGTGATGGTAAACTGGCAACAGAGGGTTGGTCCAAATTGTCTCATCATAATGCGATTGATATGGCACAACGCTTTGAACAGGATGGCGTTGAGGCGATTGTGTTTACTGATATTAGTCGTGACGGTATGCTACAGGGCGTGAATGTTGAATCAACGGTTGCGTTGGCGCGATCAATTGATATTCCAGTCATCGCATCGGGGGGCATTACCACAATAGATGATATAAAGGGCTTGTGTGAAGTGGCAGAAGAAGGCATCATGGGTGCCATTACGGGGCGGGCGATTTATGAAGGCTCTCTGGATTTAGCCCAGGCGCAAAAGTTGGCTGATAGTATTTAACACAATAGGCAGACTTGATGGGATTAGCAAAACGTATTATTCCCTGTCTTGATGTTGATGCAGGACGGGTTGTTAAAGGCGTTAACTTTGTCAATATCCGCGATGCCGGTGATCCGGTAGAAATTGCTAAGCGGTATGATGAGCAAGGCGCGGATGAACTGACTTTTTTGGATATTACCGCGAGTTCTGATGACCGTGAAACGATGGTACATGTCGTTGAAGAAGTTGCCAGCGACGTTTTTATCCCTTTAACAGTTGGCGGAGGCATCCGTCAATTGGCTGATATTCGGAAAATGCTCAATGCTGGCGCGGATAAGGTGGCAATTAACACGGCTGCCGTTTTTAATCCCGATTTTGTCGGAGAAGCCAGTCGCCATTTTGGTTCACAGTGCATTGTCGTCGCCATTGATGCTAAACAAGTCAGTCAAAAACCACTACGTTGGGAAATTTTCACACACGGTGGGCGGAAGCAGACGGGACTTGATGCGGTAGAGTGGGCTAAAAAAATGGTAGATTTGGGGGCAGGAGAAATATTGTTGACGAGTATGGATCGAGATGGAACACGCAATGGATTTGATTTGGCATTGACACGTAGCATCAGTGAGGCGGTGACTGTCCCCGTGATTGCTTCTGGTGGCGTGGGTACCTTGGAACATCTTGCTGAGGGTGTACTTGAAGGCAAGGCGGATGCGGTGCTGGCAGCGAGTATTTTTCATTTTGGTGAATATACCATTGCTGAGGCTAAACAACAGATGGCAGCGCAGGGGATTGAGGTGCGATTGTAATTTTATTGTTAGGAGTCCAAGATTTATCTTGGAAAACGAATTATGGAGCGATTGTTGTTTTTTTTTAATTACTTCGTTACTTCGTTTCGTTTATTTCTCAATTCATTGTACTAATGCTGTCAAATTTTGATTGACACAAATAATTTTTTAGCTTATTTTTAATCCAGTCCAAGATAAATCTTGGACTCCAAACTAATAGGAGATCAATTTAATGATTGGAAAAACAGGCTTGACTTTACTCGCAGGGGGCGCACTCCTCATGGCTGGAACGGTCATTGCAGCACCAAACGGCGCAGAATTGGCAGAAAAGTGTGAACGTTGCCATGGCAAAAACGGTATTAGCGATAAAAAGGAAATGCCTAACATCGCCGGTTTTTCCGCTGTTTACTTCACTGACACCATGAATGCCTACAAAAACGGCACAAGGCAAGGTGAGAAATTCAAGACTGAGGGGCATGATGAGACTGATATGAATGCCATCGCCAAGTCGTTTAACGAGCAAGAACTGACCGCTTTAGGCGACTATTTTGAGAGTCTGACCTTCGTCCCACGCGACCAAGCGTTTGACTCTAGATTGGCGCATAAAGGCAAAAAGGTCTACAAAAAACGCTGTCGGAAATGTCACTCGAGCAATGGTAGTGATCCGGATGACGATGCGAGTATCTTAGCTGGACAGTCGATGTCCTATCTTGAATCCCAGCTTGAGCAATTTGTGAACGGCGAGCGTACAACACAACCGAAGAAGATGAAGAAACAGATGAAAAGATTGAAAGATGGCGACATTCCTGCCCTCATCCATTTTTTCGCTAGCCAACAGTAGTTAAAAACCAGTGGGGTATCCAAAACCCAATGCCATTAAGTTAAGCTTTTTTGTAGGGTGGGTAGAGCTTCGCTGCACCCACCAAATCGTTGAAACGAAGATCCGGGCGTCAATTTATAACAATGGTGGGTTGGGCTACCATAACGATGTTGCGCGGGCAACCACAAGGGATTGCCCCTACCCACCCTACAAGATTTCTTAACTTAATGGCATTGATCCAAAACCCCGCTGGTTAGCAAGAATTAATTAAAAAAATTCTTCAGGTAAGGTATGGGCAATGCCTTGGTGGCATTCAATACAGGTTTTTCCCTTATCGATAGCCCATTTATGCCTTTTACTTGCCGCTCTGTCTTGCTTCTCGAAATCCATGTGTTCAAAAGAATGGCAGCTACGACATTCTCGTGAATCAGAAGCCTTCATTTTATCCCATACAAGGTTAGCCATATGCCATCGGCGCTCCTCATATTTCTCTGAGGTATCGATCGTCCCCATAATTTCATGGTAAACATCTTTGGCAGCCATCACTTTAGCCCAGAGTTTCGGAGCCAAAGAATGTGGAACATGGCAATCAGCACAACCGACTGTGACCCCATAAGCATTATTATAATGCAGATTTTCTTTCAATTCTTCCAGATTGGTCTGCATACTATGACAAGATGTACAAAACTCGGTGGTGTTGGTATAGTCTAAAGCTACACTAAAAGCACCAGCGAACAAAATGCCGCCGATAAATATCAATGTACCCAGTATAAAAAATTTTTTGCCGGATTTACGTGGTTCTTTTTCACTCATGTTTTTAATTTATCTCCTCTTACTTTAAAACGCCAAAACCACACACAAAAAGCGGCTCTAGTTATGTCTAAGGCTTTAATTTTGTGGTTTTGGTGTTTAATGCTAACTGTATATACTCACAAATAAAGCATAATTCGCATTTTTTTTTGTCAAATCAATCGAGACAGGTACGTCCAAACCGGAGGTGGACTATACATCCTTGATTGATCGGAGTCAAAAAATATGCTACTACAATGCCCGCACTGTGTGGATTTAATAACGGCTCAAGATTTTACATGACTTGGTGAATCTGTCAAGTCATTAAATTATCATAAAAAACTACAATGACCTTATATAATAAAGGATAAAAATAATAATTTACAATCAGTTAACTAACACCCATTCTGAATTGAAACGCGATAAAAAAAATCCTATTTCTTAAAGAAATAGGATTTTTAGATGGCTAACATTCATTCCAGCCGCAATCGCAGGCTCGGCTCGCCAAACAGCGTGAACATTTTCAGATTATCTGTGGAGATACCATAGTTGGTAACAGCAGCAATTTTACTCGCAGTGGTTAGGCTGCCTATTTCTGTCTCTTTGTCCTGAAATAGACGCTTAAATAATTCATTGGCGAGCACTTCATGTTCAAAGGTATAGCCTAGCCCGCTGGGAGCAAACATGCCAATCGCTCCTTTGCCATCCGCTTTGAGAAAAGCCTCCGCGAGGCTATCACTGGTGCCATGAAAATCCTCATAGTAAGAAAACCAGCCATTTTGGCAATTTAACGCGACTACAAAGGTCAATTTGTCAGGATTATTTAATAATGCCACATCTTCAAAATTAAATATAATTTCCCCCGCCCAAAGGTTGACGCTGCCATGCCCCGTGTAATTTGTCAAAACCGCGCCAGCGTTGATAGCTTGACGAATCTTTTGCCTCACCATTGTTTCATCTTCAGTGCTTAGATATATCCGCGTCGGGCTATAGTTTGCCAAATATTTTTCTATCAAGCTATCAGAAAGTTTTTCAAATTCCGCTATATCATCTGCCACAAAGAGAACATTTTGCTCCCAACCATCCAATGGCACTTTCGGATAGCGGATCAGTTTTTTAACCACCGCATCCAATTCCGCTTGGGTTTTGACCGGTATGCGTCCCAAAAACATATCAGGGAAAGGATCATCACCATGCACGCTCACAAACCAATTGTCACTAGCGGTTTCTCCCATCAGAACGGTATGAAAAGTGTGGGTGGGGACGTAATTAATGCCATTTCCCAATTCGTTTAAGGTGTCTTGATTGGCATCCCCCACCAACAGTACATAAACTGGACGGGGCTGGATGTAATTTTCGTAGGCATAAGTGAGAAAATCCTTAATCGCCTGCGGATCCGGCAAGCCGTGGTTAAATTCATCATAAATATCAGAAACCTGCACTGCCATGACCTTTTTACCGCGAGCCGCTATGAGATTTTCGAGTGCTTTGGTGTCAAAACTATCGTGATAGATGATGAAATAATCAGCCTGATTGCAGGGAGATTGAAGCCGAGTGGTGGGCAAATCCAGACTCATCGCGGCGGGTTTCAGTAGATGCTTTTCTGTCAAACTAAAGGCATAGTATGTCTTATTACCGTCCAACTGATCGGCATACTGAATTTGAGTACCCGTCGCGCCTAGCAGCGGCACTATGTTGAACGGATTAGTGACATCCAACACTAACAGGCTGGAGTGTGTAAAGCCATTGACTGTCAAATTGTATTGCTCAACGCCTGTCAGCTTAAATGTCAAATGATCCTCAACAGCGGTCATCGTGGCTGTGTAGTCAATTTCCAGCCAGTTGACATAGAGGACATCTACTATAGCCCCAGTATCTCCTACAGAAAGGAGAGTGACAGTATTTTTACCTTCAAGCAGCTTAGCTTGTGGGATGCTGACTTCTTGTAGAAAAATCTGTTGACCACTCCACTGAGCATCATGGATTTCAACACCGTTGAGCAAGATTTTGGTGTGGTGGTTGGGACTCGTCACACGGTCATCCGTTTTGCCTTGCAACATGACGCGGAGAGTGGCATTTTTTGACGTTTGAGCCAAATGCTGCAAAGTGATCGGCATTTCTAGGGAATTACCAGGATCGAGCTTTTCCCAAAACAGACGATCTCTGTTGATACTATCAGGCATCCGTGACCAGTAGCGACTATTAGTCTCAACATGCACTGTCTGTGTAAATTCGCTCAACGGTGGATAGCTAGGGTTTGGCGTGCCATCTTTAAAGTTCAGTCTCTTACCACCGTCTGGATTGAGAGAGAGCCAATATATATTATTACGGGTATAAGGCTCCTTTGCGGCTTGGGCGTAAAAAAATAAAATATCACCCTGATCGAAAACGCCATCATCCTCCCCAGCAATAAAGATAGACACGGGATGACCTTGATGGCTCATCTGAATTTGAGAAACCTGATTGGCATTCAGCAGAGACAAATCTAGCCCTAAAGCAAGAAAGTCTGCATGGCTGAGCGCATACACACCGGTTTTATCTATGCTGAGTTTTATGGCGGGGGGCAGTGGCTCGCAATTGCTATCCCTTGTTGTGCGGGTGCTGGTGCGTAAAAGCCGACCACTCGTCGCATCATTTATCAACAAACTGTTTAACATTGTGTCAAACTCTGGCGAATCTTCCACCACTTTGCCAGATCGTGTCTGCTTAGAAAAACTGACTTTGACACGTAACTTTTTGTAAAGTTTGACTGTTTGTTGAACGGGATTGTGCAACACTGGAAAAAACTGTATTTGTGCCACCCTTTGTTCACGGATATGCCCAATCAGGCCAATTTTGACCGGACTTGTCGGCAATTCGGACTGTTCAGGCGGCAGCAAAATGCCAGACAAAAATTCAATCTCGCTGTCTAAGATTTCTAGTTGAATCTCGCTAGCTTCAGGGACAGCAATTAATGTGCCCCGAACGGGTAATTGAGATTTGCCCTGTGTGTAGCCCGGGATATGTATGGTACCTGACAAGTGTTTTTCAGATATGACATATTCAGGTATGGTTAATTCTAAGATCAGCGATTGAGAATTTTCGTCAACCAGCCTTAGCTCGGCTTGACTTGGGACAATGGATAGATAAAGTATAATACATATAATTTTAATGGTTATATTTAACATTTATATATATCCTCTGATTGTTTTTCTGCTTTAAAGGAGTCCAAGATTTATCTTGGTCCAAAATAAATTTTGGACTCCTTATATTTTTTATTTTTTATCCAATTTCCCCACCAAAGACAAAGTAAAATCCGCCCCCATATATTTGAAATGCGGACGCACCTTCATATTAACCCGATACCAACCGGGTTCACCTTCCACATCTTCGACAGTAATTTTAGCCTTTCGTAATGGCTTGCGAGCACGAACATCAGCAATCGCACCATCAGCATCATGTATATATTGCCTTAGCCATTTATTTAGCTCGGCTTCGAGATCAACACGCTCTTTTATACCACCAAGTTGTTCGCGTTGCAGCACTTTAATATAGTGCGCCAAGCGGTTGATGATAAACATATAAGGCAATTGGGTACCCAACTTATAATTGGTTTCAGACTCCTTGCCCTCCGGCGTGTTGGGATAAATTTTGGGCTTTTGCACCGAATTCGCGGAGAAAAAGGCCGCATTATCACGATCCTTACGCATAGTCAGGCCAATAAAACCTTCCTCTGCCAATTCATATTCGCGCCGATCCGAGACTAACACTTCTGTCGGGATTTTGGTCTGCAATTGCCCCATGGATTCAAATTGATGGAGAGGCAAATCTTCTACCGCGCCGCCACTTTGAGGTCCAATGATATTTGGACACCAGCGATATTTGGCAAAGCTATCTGTCAAACGGGTGGCAAAAGCATAAGCGGTGTTGCCCCAGAGATAATCCTTGTGAGAGCCCTTGACATTTTCTTCATAGTAAAAGGCTTTCACCGGATTATTTTCCGGCTCATAAGGCAAGCGCAAGAGAAAACGTGGCAGGGTTAAACCCACGTAACGGGCATCCTCGGATTCTCGAAAGGATTGCCACTTGAGGTATCTAGGCCCTTCAAAAATGACCTTTAATTCTTTCAGATTAGGCAATCTGGAAAAATCCTCGTCACCAAAAAACTGGGGTCCCGCAGCGGCAATAAAGGGTGCGTGTGCCATCGCGCCCACGCTGGCTACATTTTGCAATAGTTTCATATCTGGGGCATTGGGACCAAAATCATAATTGGCAATCATAGCCCCTATCGGCTTGCCACCGAATTGACCATATTCCTCTGTATAGACATGTTTATACAAGCCCGATTTGACGACTTCGGGCGATTCTTCAAAATCATCCGACAAATCTTCTTTGGAGACATTCAATATTTCCAGCTTGATATTTTCGCGGAAATTGGTTTTGTCCACCAGAAACTTTAAACCGCGCCAAGTTGACTCAAGTTTTTGAAAATCATCATGATGTAAAATTTCATCCAGTTGACCGCTTAACTTTTGATCAAGTTCAACGATCAGATGATCGAGAAGGTTTTTGTTGACCTTTTCTCCTTTAGGTCTTTTCAGCAGCTCGCCAATCAGGGCTTCTAGCCCCAGAACCGTTTCAGCATAACCCTCCTCTGTCGGTTTGAGCCTGGTTTCCTCCATGATGCCTTCAAGCAATGAAGGTACTGCCTCTTGTTCAGCAGTGGTCACTTCCGGTTCTAATGCGTCTGTTTCTGCCATGTTATATCTCCTTTAAAAAGACGGGGAGCGTCGCGTGTTAATCCTTGTAGTCAGTCTACATGGTTTTATCCTAGTACGCTGTCAAGCTTAAATTGACGGGTAATGTAGGGTGCGTCCTACGCACCTTCCAAGATTATTTGTGCCCAGGACGCACCCTACAAAAGAAGCTTGGTGCGTGGGACGCACCCTACAAAAGAAGCTTGGTGCGTGGGACGCACCCTACAAAAGAAGATTGGTGCGTGGGACGCACCCTACAAAAGAAGATTGACAAGGTACTAGCTCACAATTGACTAAAAACACGCACTCAGAAGTGCAAGGCGTACCTTCTAGGCACTTGGATTACTATTTATCCAATTTTCCCACCAAAGACAAAGTAAAATCCGCCCCCATATATTTGAAATGCGGACGCAGCTTCATATTAACCCGATACCAACCGGGTTCACCTTCCACATCTTCGACAGTAATTTCAGCCCTTCGTAACGGCTTGGTAGCACGAACCTCAGCCGTCGCACCATCAGCATCATGTATATATTGCCTTAGCCATTTATTCAGACCAGCTTCGAGATCAACACGCTCTGTTGCACTACCAAGTTGTTCGCGTTGCAGCACTTTAATATAGTGCGCCAAGCGGTTGACGATAAACATATAAGGCAACTGGGTACCCAACTTATAATTGGTTTCGGACTCCTTGCCCTCTGGCGTGTTGGGAAAATTTTTGGGTTTTTGCACCGAATTCGCGGAGAAAAAAGCCGCATTATCACTATCCTTACGCATAGTCAGGCCAATAAACCCTTCCTCTGCCAATTCATATTCGCGCCGATCCGAGACTAACACTTCTGTCGGGATTTTGGTCTTCAATCCCCCCCCAGATTCAAATTGATGGAGGGGCAAATCTTCTACCGCGCCGCCACTTTGAGGTCCGATGATATTTGGACACCAGCGATATTTGGCAAAGCTATCTGTCAAACGGGTGGCAAAAGCATAAGCGGTGTTACCCCAGAGATAATCGTTATGAGAGCCCTTGACATTTTCTTCATAGTTAAAAGCTTTCACCGGATTATTTTCCGGATCATAAGGCAAACGCAAGAGAAAACGTGGCAGGGTTAAACCCACGTAATGGGAATCCTCGGATTCTCGAAAGGATTGCCACTTGAGGTATTTAGGTCCTTCAAAAATGGCCTTTAAATCTTTCAGATTAGGCAATCTGGCAAAATCCTCCTCACCAAAAAACTGGGGCCCCGCTGCGGCAATAAAGGGTGCGTGTGCCATCGCGCCCACGCTGGCTACATTTTGTAATAGTTTCATATCTGGGGCATTGGGACCAAAATCATAATTGGCAATCATTGCCCCTACCGGCTTGCCACCGAATTGACCATATTCCGCTGAATAGACATGTTTATACAAGCCCGATTTGACGACTTCGGGCGATTCTTCAAAATCATCTGACAAATCATCTTTGGAGACATTCAATATTTCCAGCTTGATATTTTCGCGGAAATTGGTTTTGTCCACCACAAACTTTAAACCGCGCCAAGTTGACTCAAGTTTTTGAAAATCATCCTGATGTAAAATTTCATCCACTTGACCGCTTAATTTTTTATCAACTTCAACGATCATCTGATCGAGAACGTTTTTGTTGACCTTTTCTCCTTTAGGTCTTTTCAGCAACTCGCCAATCAGGGCTTCTACCCCCTTAACCGTTTCAGCATAACCCTCCTCTGTCGGTTTGAGCCTGGTTTCCTCCATGATGCCTTCAAGCAATGAAGGTACTGCCTCTTGTTCATCCGCTGTCACTTCCGGTTCTAATGCGTCTGTTTCTGCCATGTTATATCTCCTTTAAAAAAAACTCATGCAAGGTGCTTTCCAAACACCTTCGCAATAGGTAAATGAATATCCATCACCTCATCAACAACTTCAGTGTCATGTTGTACATCAAAATTTTTAAATTGCCCTGGTTTCGCGTAAACCGTGATTAATTGAACATCTGGGAAATCCCCATACCATCATAAAATGGGCAACCACTAGGGTGTTGCCCCTACAATATCAATTGCAGAGGGTAGGGGCAATCCTTTATGGTTGCCCTAGTGGTACGGGGATTTCCGCCCTCCTGCACTAGGCAGTTGGATTACTTTCACTCTGATTTTGAATCAGTTCATCTAACAATTTTCGCTGTCCATCGTCATCCAATAATTTCTGGATACTCCGACGAAAACCGGTCAAATTACCCAAAGGACCCTTCAAGGACACCAAGGCTTCGCGTAATTGCAACAATTTATTTAACTCGGGCACATTGCGAACGATTTGTTCTGGCTCAAAATCCTTGATATTCTCAAATTTCAGATGAAGACTGAGTTCAGCATCATCCGCCGCGTTTTCAGAAAGACGATCTCGAACGTTGATATCTACGCCTAACTTTTGCTCGCGCATGACATCATTAAAATTGTCCTTATCAATATTAATCGGCTCGCGATCCTCTAAAGGTGTCTCATCGGCTCGCTGCGTGTAATCCCCTACCATCATCAGCTTGAGAGGTAATTCCTCCTCTGGATCTCCAGGCGTATGAGGTTTATAACGAATATTTATGCGCTCTCTTGGCGCGATTGAACCTTCTTTTGGCATAATTTTTATCGCGGTTATCAGTTATCAGTTATAAAAAAGAGTCTCAGGAGTCCAAAATTTATTTTGGACGAGGCGCCCAAGATAAATCTTGGACTCCTAAGGATTGTATTGTTTACTTAAAGCCAACGCCGACGACACATCCAAACGACAAAGACGTGCATACAACCGCTTATTGAGTTCAGACATTTTATCATCCTTGGGCGTTTTTTTATCCTTAGATAATTTATTATGACACATCAACAATAAACGTGCTGCATCGACACTGAGCCTAGGCTCCCATTCTTCTAACGCAAAACGCGCCACTTGCTTTTCCAAAAATTCAAGCAGGGGCACAGCTAAATCGACATGATCAGTATCATAACAAAAACGGGCTTGTTCCAACAGCCAAAAAAACTGTTCACGCTGACTCGCCGTTGATTTTCCCCCCTCTTGTAAAAGGGACAAACCTTCTGCAAATTGATCTTTACTCGCTAACGCTAATTGTTTAGCCTCCTTAGCGGTTTTTATCCAAGCTTGAGCCTCGCCAGATTCACCTGCGTTTTCTCCGCCTGGCGCCGCCAAAACCTGTTCAGAAATCCAAAGTTTAGTTTGAGCATCTGCAAAAGCCGTCTTACCGTCATTGAAAGTCAGATCAGGGGTATCAGGGAAACGCCGCAAAAAAGCGGCCAATTCATCCATAACGGCTTGTTTCGCTTTGCTATATTGCGGCCCCAGTCCTTCTAAGGCCATCGCGGTAAAACGATGTGCGTCCAACCAATAAGCATTCATAGGCTGTCCATTTGGACGCGCAAAAATATTTTCCATCTCTTCAATCAAATCCGCATATTGTCCCTTTTCCAACAATTGAGTATAATATTCGTTCTTGTTTTTTGAAGGCGGCGGAAAATAAGTATTTCCTTTTTTTTCGTCGATAGCAGGCTTAGTTTCAATGCTCATCCAAGCCGAAAAACGCAAAAGACGATAAGGGATCGGATTAGATAGTTTTTCCCCACGTTTGATCGCTGCAATCTTATAGAATGTACTATGACAAATGGCAAACGCTTTTTTAATATCCTTTGCAGAGTCTAAGATTTCAGGGGGTTGCGGAGTATCCAGGGGGTCTTGCGTAGGCGGTGGCGTATGCGGTGGCGTAGGCGTAGGCGGTGGCGGTGGTGGTGGCGGTGGTGGTGCGACTACATCCGGTGGTTTAGGTCCTTCCCCCCCATCTGGTTCAGGTACTTGCTTATTCTGCTCTTCTAGCTCAAAATTTTGTTGATACTCATGAAGAGGCGCACGTACTTCCCTTAAAATAGGGGCATTATCGTCTAACTTCTCATAAAGTAAACTTTCAATTTCCTTGATGAGAACAGCACAAGCGATAGCCGCCTCTTTTTCTTCGGGTTTAGGGGCGTTTATTTTTACCCTGTTATCATCTTCACGCGCTAATATTTTGCCGACTCTATCGACTAACCACTCAATTTTAGCAGCGCGCATTTTCGGCTTTTTCTTAGGTGGATAAGCGATATCCCAATGTGTTTGAATAATATCTCGAAGAATGGTAAAACCCACACGCAAACCGGCATAACGCTCGCGTTCCCATAACCCCCGGCATAAGTAAGTTGCGGCTTCTAAATCCTTAGATTTTTCACGTATAATGAGACTGCTTGCGCTAATCACCTCTCGCCACTTGATGACAGTGTCCTTTTTGAGAGAACTTAATTTAGCGATTTCTTGCTCTAATACATCAAATTCAGGACTCTCATTATGCACTTTTCTCGGATCGGGTGGATTTTCACCAAGAGGCGTTTTTCCTATTTCTGCTAGTTTTTCTAATGTTTCTGCCATGATTTATTTTACCCTGGTACATTGTCAATTTAATATTGTCGTGTAGGGTGCGTCCCACGCACCTTTTGTGAGATTATTTGTGCGTAGGACGCACCCTACATTACCCATTATTAGCAGGGATAAGTCAAAACCCTAATATTTATTCCGTTATGTCTCTCCAAAGCTGGACGATTTTGACTTATCCCTGTAGTTAAGGTCTACATCAGCTCCGCCAAAGCGTCTTCGACTTGTTTTGCCATCACTCTATTAACTTCCTTTTTCCAATCTAACGCCAAAATATACATAAAATATTTGATAGCATTCTCTTTATCGCCTCGTTTTTTCGCTTCAAAACCCTTTTTTCTGTAGAAAAGCCAAACAAAATTGAGAGTGCGTTGTAATCTCTCCTTATCCCGTTTACTGAAATGGGGTAAACTTTTCCACGCTTGAAACAAATCTTTGATTGGTAAAGTTGTATCCCCTTTGGCGAATACCAATTGACGAATTTTCCTCTCAAACGCTTGGTGTAATTTAGGCTCTTTGAGGAGCGAATAATTGGGAGCAATATTTTTGATCTGAGCAAGCACATCAACAATACCATCTCCGCTGTCATCAGGCAACCATTTACCTGCGCTCAGATACTGCCTATATTTTGCTTTAAGCGTTTTAAGCCGTTTTTCCTTACCTTTCTCCTTAAGTTTTTTAAGTTCAGCTTTGTGGCTTGTTAGCACATTTTGCGCCTTTGGATAAGCTGAAAAAATGTTCAAAGCCTCGTCCAACAATTGGAACGCCTTTGGAAAAGCCTCATTTTGTGCGTTTCGGCTTGACTCATCCATATAGTAACTGAGCAACGCCTCTCGAACGTGAACACTTTCAAGCACTTCTACTCGCAAAGCCTCATCCGCCCCACTTAGTTTGGAAAGGGCACTCTCAATCCTTGCTTTATCAGCACTCATGAACGCGGTACTCAACTCATTGAGTTTCACGAGATGCTTATCGCTCGATGCTTGTTCGATGGTTTTGGCATAAATTGCCGGTAAATTTTCAATTTCTTGAACTTTCTTATCTTCTTGAACTTTCTTATCGGACGGCATTTTAGAGTTTATCACCAAAAATGCGATGAAAAAAACCAACGGGAGGAGGACAAAAATGCCAGCTACTGCCTTTGCCAAGGTAGAAGCAATCGGTTTTGATAAGAAAAATTCTTCTAAAAATTTATCGACAGTGGGCGTTCGATTTTTCCGTTCAAACGCGAGAGCACGCCGCAGTGCCTTATTTTGCTTATTTTTCAATCCATTGATAGGCGGTGGTGGAAAAAATTTTTTAGTTAACTTAACTTTATCTGCCCTTGTTTTGTTGAATGGATGTTTTCCAGACAATAATTCATAAGTCACACAAGCTAATCCGTAAATATCATCGCAAGGAGTCGGCTCTAATTCTGCTAACCTCTCACAACTGGCGTAAGCTTTTGTGAATGCCCCGCTACCCTTGAATCTCGTTTTCTCCCGATCAGACACTTCAGTGAATTGGGCTATACCAAAATCAATGACTTTTGTAACGCCCGGCTCATAAAAAACGTTAGCGGGTTTAAAATCCAAATGGGCAATACCTTGTTCGTGGGTGTATGCCAGTGCATCCCCCATACCTCTAATAATAGGTTTAGCTTGAGAAAGTGGAATACCATTCGGATGTTGTTTTATAAACTCATCTAATGGAATAGTGTCTATAAATTCCATCACGATGAAGACAATATCACAGACACGACTTAATTCATAAGCTTTGACAATGTTAGGATGAATGAGCCTTTTATATTTCGCAAATTCACGTACCAATGCTTTTAGAGCCTCAGGATGTTGCTTGAAGTCTTTACTTAAAAATTTGATGGCGACATAAACATCACGCGATTCTCCAGCGACTTGAATTAAATCGACGGCTTTCCAGACAACCCCCATACCACCGTTGCCCATTTTTTCTTCCAAGCGATAATTCTCTAGGATGATCGTCCCAGCTTGGAAAAGCTCTTTTTCATCAATGTGCTCCCATTCTTCAGGGCTCTGTAATATTGAATGCTCACTGAAGGTTTTCGATTTTGAACGGTCTGTGCGAGTTCGCGCTCGATAAGTCCGAACTCTTGAACGCAGCCTGACAGTGGAATGATCCTGTAGTCGAGTTTTATCATCTGACATGCTTTTTTTTCCATATTATTGGCTAGAACGCTCAAGGAAGTACATTCAACATCTGTGCAGCCTCGCTATGCCCTAGACGCATAATAGTCGTTGGCTAAGCTGTCTTTCTATTTTGTGAGTTTTACGCCACAGACGGTGGCGACCGTGACGACCTTTTTTGTCTTGGGTGGCAGTGGTTTTAAAGGCGCTATAACCGGCAAACTCAGAGTCATGCCCTGTTTTTTTATTTTAAAAAGCGATGTGCTTGTTTGTGTTCAGGATTAAATTGCGCGAAAAAACGCCGCGGCTGCACTCTCCTTGTCCTTTTTTTTGATAAAAATATTTCCCTTGTTTAAAGTGAACCTCAGCTTGACTGCGAAGTTTCCCTTCTATCGTGACGACTTTCTGTTTGGCTTTGTTGATGACCGTTCTCTCTCCTCCTTTAAAGATTAAGAAATCTCTAATCATTTTCCAATACAACAACGCCGTCCGCCACTGCCCTTTTTTGTAATACTGCTCCGCCTGTTTAGGTAAAATGATTCTAAAAGATTTGGCTTGATCAATCGGTTCGACGGCATAACATTTTATCCTCTTGAAGGTTTTTATATTTTTTTCAAATTATAGTTATTAACAAAGAACGGATTACTCTCTCGCTCAACGGTAAACGCACCGCGATAGCCCTGTTTTTTAAGTAAATCAACGACAAGTTGATTCGTCTCACCGTAGGGATAAGCCAAATATTTCACATTAAAACCCAGTTGTTGTTTAATAACCTGTCTGGATTCGTCCAACTCCCTTTCAAAATAATCTGCGAAAGATTCCCCAGATTTTTGCTTAGTTAAATTGCGAACTGTTTTCGTGTGACATTGAACACTGTTATTCAGCATTTCCCGAATTTGAGCCCATGACAGAGTTTTCGGACTCTGGTTAATTAACCCAGTCTGTATAAACAAGGTTGCTGAAAAACCGTATTTCTTAAGAATTGGAAAAGCAATGTGATAAGCATCATTCCACCCATCATCAATAGTAATCACGACCGATTTTTCAGGCACCTGCCCTAATTCTAAAAAATCGAACAATTGATCAATCGTAATAACGCGATACCCATTATCTTTTAGAAATTGCATCTGCTGTTCAAAATGGTCAGCTCTAACGTGCAATTTATCCGACTTGCTTTTTGAAAAATGATGATAACTGAGTACTGGGACAGTTTGATACCCTAACGCTGTCAATCCGCTGGGCCTAAAATTGAAAAGAGGAATAATCACTAGTACAGGAGGGCGGAAATATCGATACCATTGAACCGATTCAAGGGCAACCACAAGGGATTGCCCCTACAATATCATTTTTTTTGTAGGGGCAATCCTTTATGGTTGCCCCTGTTATGGTCTCGGTATTTCCGCTATCCTGCACTAGTTGGCCGGGCGTAATCTGCTTAATACCATTAAATTCAGCAATCCGCCAAGCTTTTCGTTCATCCTTTAAATATTTCAACGCGAGAGAGGCTAAACTGTCTTGGGATTTAGCCGTAATAAACATGAAATCAGTGGGCTGCTGTGTAGGCGTGGTAGGCACTGGAGAAGGCAACTCACGCTCACTCGCACAACCCCCCCAGTATCAAGACTATTAGCAGGATATATCTTTTTAGGCTCGTTAAATTTTTTGTACATAGTTTTCACCTTATACACCGAATCATGACATAAGATATTTGAAAGTTTAAAAAATCCTATTTCTTCAAGAAATAGGATTTTTTAGCTAAGTTCGAAATGTTGCAAACCACTTGGAGTCCAAAGCTTTAGCTTTGGACTAGTACTCTGTTAATGTTAAATTGATGGGTATTGTAGGGTGCGTCCTGGGCACAAATTAAGAGTCAGGGTGCGTAGGACGCACCCTACATTACCCATAAAAACAACCTTGACGATGTACTAGCCCGCAGATAGTCCTTACGCTGCCGCTTTGGACTCCAACAACAATGTCAAGTCAAAAAAACGTAGAACTAACAGTGTTAAGCTTTGATCGCCACCGCCTTCAACATAAATGTGAACTTTCACCACCGATTCCCTCCAATTTCACCACTACGCCAAAGTTGACCCAAGGAATATTCCTTGAGCCATATTTCTAGATCGGTTTGATTTAACCGTTTTAAGTGGGTGCCGTTCTCATCTCTGTCACAGACAATGACTGATTCGGGGGTGTCAGTGAGTGCGTCTATTATCACATCAGAATGAGTTGTCACAATCAATTGGGTACGCGCCGCACATTCTCTCAAAAGGGGGACAATCGTTGGCAAAATATCCGGGTGTAAACCCAATTCAGGTTCTTCAAGGCAAATCAGCGGTGGGGGGGTTGGATGACACAAAATCGTTAATAGACAGAGATAACGTAGTGTACCATCGGAAAGTCGCGTAGCTGGTACTGGTTGCCCTCGCTCGTGAAAAAAAACTTGAATAGTATTGCCTTCCGTTTTTGTGGTAATGTCTTCTATATATTCATAAAATTATTGTAATAGGCTTAGCCAAGATTACTGGCATCTTCCAATAAAAAGTCATTGGGTAAATCAGCTTTTTGTGGCAGACGTAAAGTAGCGTAATGTCCAAAATTCCATTCTCGATAAAAGCGGATTTGATTAAATTGGGTGGCAATATATGTTAATTCTGGATAAAGATTGGCACCCTGTCGTTAAGGTTGTTAGAAGTCCAAGATAAATCTTGGACTCCTTTAAACTAAAGCCTCCTGCGTATGTTCTAAGAAAACCGGTGTCTTTGTTTCAACGAATTGAGGTTCAGGCTACTCCAGGTTTGCCGCTTGCGATTCATCAAAATTGCCACCCTCTTCTTGTTGAGCGGGTTCAGAAGGTGGTGGGGGGTCAGTTTGTGCGATAGGGTTGGTCTGTGCCGCTTGATGTTCTGAATCTAAAGGGGCTTTTGGTTCTTTCAATACCCAAAAAACGCCCAATGCCCCCCACACAAAAAATAATAATATCATCCCTGCCACAATCGCATACTTTACAATTGGCGTTGACGACTGCTTGTCAACAATAGGTGCTTTAGTTATCTTATCTATCAATTGACTACGTTGCTGAAGATAAGTATCCCATTCAGAATCTCCATTAAAATAAGCCTTTGCTAAGCCCCTTAAACTGTTATCCGCCATATCAATCACCCCTCTTATATCGCGCTTGAATAACAATGACTGTGACATTATCCTTGCATTTACGAGTCAGAGCCAGATCAATTAATTGTTGAGCGGCTCTATGACAATTGAACAGCCTTTTGGATAAAACCTCAGCAATCTCCGACTCCGTGATTTCCTTGTATAATCCATCGCTACAGAGCAAAAAAATATCTTTATGTTCAACCGGATAAATCTCATAATCTAAAAACAAGTGCTCTTGAGCCCCAACGGCACGGGTGATCACATTAGCATCAGGATGAGTTTCCGCCTCTTCGGGTAATAGCAAACCTTGTTCAATCAGTTCTTCTACCTGACTATGATCTTGCGATATGCGCTCAAGTTGACCAGCACGATAACGGTAGGCGCGACTATCGCCCGCCCACAGTATGACACCATGAGACTGCTGCGCCAATAACCCAACAACCGTGCTACCTATGGTACAGCGACGTTCTGTCGCCAATTCATATAATTGAGTATTGACGTTCAATAAACGATTTTCAACCTCTTCGACAAAAACACTCATCTTGTTCGGGGGATGGGTTGTTTTCAACCCATTAATGATAGCTTGGCTTGCAACATCCCCCGCTTCATATCCCCCCATGCCATCAGCGACCACCCAAAGCCCTGTATCAACTAGTTCCAAATAAGCGTCTTCATTAATCTTACGCCGCTTACCAACGTCAGTTAATGCTGCTGAAGTCCAACTAAACATTTTTTAATTGCCATCCCCATTGTTGCCATTCCCCATCTAAAAATGCGCTAAAACCGCTATGAGGTGGTAAACCTTCACAAAAAATAAAAGCCCTCTGAAAACCTTCACTTTCACTCGTCCACCAAAGACTATAATTCTTCCTGCACCCACTTTCTGCCACACTTTTACAGTGTGCCGCAAAATCATCCTCATGGAGAACAGGGACGTACCAAGCCGTCTGGTGAGCTTTTGCATTGCTCATGGGTGGCAACTCTAATTGTGCAATTTTTTGCTCAAATTGCGCCAGTTCAAACGATTCCTCCAGTGTAGAAAGGGCTAATTTATCCGCTTGGGCAAACCAATTAGCAATCGCCTTATCGGCTAGGCTACTTTCCGCTATTTGAGACGGTAATTTGACCGCCAGCGTTAAAGGAAAATAGCGTCCGACTTTATCCACACTGGGCATTATCAAACCCATCCAAGACGAGCTGCCACAGAGATTAGCAGAGAGCATAAAATGCCAAATCGGACTGAACAAATAAGTATCCACCCAGCTTTCGCCCAATTGTTCCTGACTACTCGCGAGACTGTCTTGCAACCACCTATCCCACGGCAGCACGAAATCTTTGGGTAGCTCTCTCGTCACAAAGTCACCCCGACAGGGCAATTTTCCATAGAAACCTAACATGTTTTCTCTTATCAAATTTATTTAATTTCTTCTGATTATAACTCTTTTGGTTTCGTTGTTTCGGGAATGGAGCGGAGCGGATTTCCCGATACGAAGTCAGCGTAGCTAAACTCTCGACTCAACTGGGTTTCGGGAAATCCGCTCCGCTCCATTCCCGAAACAACTGATCTTGCTTGATAAATTATTTTGTCCCCCAAAAGCGTTATAATCAGAATTTATTTAATTTAATCGTTGTGGTAAATCAAACGAAGACAATACATTAGAATGAACCAGGTAAAATGGATTAACAATACTATCAACACGCATTTTACACTCCATGATAGCATCTCCAGTCGTAAAAACGAGTTTATTCCCAGTGGGCATCACCTCATCATCCAATATCCTGAACCAAGCCCATTCACCGTACTGCTGCAAAGCCACTCGTGCGCCACCAGTGGTCATAAATTGTATTTTGGTACCGTTGGCAGGCCATTCCAACTTACTTTCGCGTGTCGGACCAAAAGCATATTCAAATTTTTGATCACCTAACAACAAACTAAATTGTTGAACATCAGTCCCCCCCAAATCTTCAGCTCTGAGGTAAAAACTCACTGAAACTTCTGAACCGGACGGGAAAAAGCCATCTTGGATAGCTTCAGCCTCTCTAAATGATTTTAAAAGGTCCCTAGACAATCCTAAAGGATTATCGCTAAATCGCCAGTTCGCCTTATTGATATAAGTCGCCAGGTGTTCATCAAAAAACTGATCTAAGGTACCCCCAGGACCAAAAAAATTAGCAAAGTTTGACAATGGCATATCTTTGCCATCCTCAGACAAGGGATAAAAATCCCGCAATTTATTGTACTCCGCCAACACTTTAGAGCGCCATTGTGCATTCATCTCGTCAATCTTATCTTGACGCGCTTTTTCCTCAGCCTCTGCCTTATCAGTGGCCGCTATCGCAGCGGCTTCTGCCTCTTCACGTTCATTTTCGCGTGCCGCCGTCGTCTCTCTATCATCGACCACATCATTAACCAATAATTTACTCCGATTAATAATATAATCTATCCAATCTTTGACAGGCTGATGAAGTGTCATTTGATCGGCAGTACGTTCCAAATCGCCAATCGCATCATTGCGTTTTGTCCAACTCATATCCGCCTGCGGTTTATTTAACAAATCACGCACTTCGCCCATTTTTTGTAAAATAGGATAAAATTTTTCCTTATTATTCGTTTCTCCTTGGACCAATTGAAACAAAGGCTCAAAGACCTCTGCAACCATTAATGCCGGATCTTTTTCTTTTTTGCCTTTTTTTCTGGCCGCTTCCAGCCTTCGTTTACGATTCAATATACTCGCCGCTGTGCCACTGCCTAATGCTTGCGCCGCCATCAGTGCTGAATCGACGCCGCCCGCCTCAGCGACTACGGAGTCGGCTTTTGATTGACAAAGCAACATGGTATTTTGTCCGACTTTTTGAAGTAAACGACGCATGGGAGAAGTCGGTATAGAGGCGGTATCCAACATACGCACTGTCGTATCAATATCCGACAGTGGAATGATTTTGAAAAGATACACTAATTCTTTCCACCGTTTGATATATTCATCGAAATAAAGTTCTTGAATATCTCGTGTCAGTTTCTTCGATTGGGGTTTATTCATGACCCCTTGCTCTTTCAAGCCCAATACCCAGTTCTCATCAAGACTGTCTTTAACGACACGTTTGACTTCATTCTTAAAAAAACCACAGTATCCTGAATAGGTGAACAAACCCGGTATTTCTAATGCAAGAATATCGCCACCCCGCTGGCTGGCAAATACTCTGGTCACCGGTTCACCCAATTCAGAACGGACACGAAAAGGGGGTAATTTGGCGCCATCTGCCGCTTCTTTGACTTGCCAAAATAACTGTAAAGAACGCTCTTTACTTAATAAAATTTTTCGGCTATTGTCAACTAACGCCCTATCTTCAGGTAATTCCGTTTGTTTAACGGGGAAAATGTCACTTTGTAAAAGTGCCTTCAAATGCGCTTGTAAACGTTCTTGATCATCAGAAGAAATATCGAAATCGTTTGCCCACTCATCAGTCATCCACACCTGTAAAAGGTCTGGATCGAGCTTTTTAACATATTCTTCTCTCAGCATCAAATAGACTTTGAGGTTTTGATATAAAAACCCCTCGCTGTCATCCGTCACCCCCGCTTTTAATTGTTCAGCGATTTGATTATAGAGGTACACGGCAATATGCCGGAGGAAAACCTTATTCAATACCCGATAATAAGCCTCGTGTGCTGAAGGGCTGAGCCGATAACCTTGGTATAAACCCAATCGCATTGAGACGGGGACACTATCTTCATTCTCACGGACCAGTGTCGGATAAATTTGAGCCGCTTTTTGCAAACTATCGAGGGCGGGCAATATCCCTTTGAAATCGGCTTTTTCTAGTTTTTCAGTCTTGCCTATGCAACTCTCATTTCTTTCAATGCAATAGGTTTTGACATATTCATCCATTTCATCTAGTAATGTTTGATTCTGATCATAACTATGCCACCAAGCATAAGTAGAAAATAGCGTGATAGCCACCGCACCCGCAATGGTGGCACGTTGCAACCAGAGCCGTTGTTTTTCAAAGCGCAAATCTAATCCGACAATGTCCGATTCGGGGAAAATCACTTTTTTGAACAAGCGATTCACAAAATAGCTACACCCCCTGCGACTATTCGGTTCTGCCATAACCTGTTCTTCTAGGCCAAATGTTCTCGCCGAAGCCCCCATAATACGGTCAATGGGTGAACCTTTTTGAGTGCCGGAGCTAAAATAAACGCCGCGCAAAAATGGATTGGGTTGAAAACGATTGGGGCGAAAGAGTCCATCCAAAAATTCATTGAGCGCCTCTTTGAGGGAGATGATTTGTTGCGGAAAGTTGTAAACCAATACCCGTCGGTGGATATTCCTTTCTTCAGACACACGCTCTAAGTGTTGTGTATTCAACTGACTCATCAACAGATCGAATTCCTCTGCAAACCGTTTAACCACGCCTTTTTCTTCTGTCTGAAAAGTCATACCCCAGACTTGTCCCCGCTCGCTTGGCGTGAGGCGTTCAAAAAATTCCATAAAGCCAGCCATGAGATCGCACTTGGTAAAAAGCACGTAAATCGGAAAGCGAATCTTAAGAATTTGATCTAATTCTTTTAGGCGTGTTCTAATGGCACGTACATGGCTTTTCGATTCGCTGGGATCCATTAAATCGGTGAGACTCAAGACAATCAAAATGCCATTGACGGGTCTGCGCTTGCGGTATTTTTTCAACAATCCTAAGAAACCTTGCCAAGTCTTTTTATCTACCGACTCGTCGCTATCTTGAGTTGTATAGCGTCCTGCGGTATCGAGCAAGATCGCATCATCGGTAAAGAACCAATCACAATCCCGCGTCCCCCCCACACCACGAATCGCCTCCGGACCAAAATCATCGCTTAAAGGAAAATTCAATTCTGAATTTTTCAAAATCGTTGTTTTGCCAGAGCCGGGGGGGCCAATGATAATATACCAAGGCAATTCATAGAGATATTGATTACCATAGCGTTTTTTGCCCCCCGCTTGGCGAAGTGCTTGTAAAGCATCTTCAAAGCGGATTTTGAGAGAGGCAATTTCTTCATCAGCAGGGGAGGCGATGCTTTCAACCATCGCTTGACTATTTTTGCGCTCCCGAAAGTATAACCATAGAATGATGGCCAACCAGATAATCCATAATGGGAGAATCGTCAACCAACGATTCAAAGAATCGCCCAATGCGACAATCAGGTATGGTCCTGCAAACCAAATGATCAAGGATAGGGCGAGTACACCAATGCTCGAAAAAATAACCCATTTTTTCTTGAATAAATTTAACATGTTTTAATCCTTTTCTTGGCGAACAACCAAAACTTGTACAGATTGGTTAATTTCATTGAAGGTTTCACCCTTTTTCGGCTGCAAAGGATTTCTATAAGCACCGAGTCCTTTCACCAAAAGGATTTTGACCGTCGGTAATTTATGCTCTTCTCTATCTTTCAGGTATCGACGCACACTTTTGGCACGTCTTTCGGATAATCCCTGGTTATAATCCTCTGCACCTGCCGGTATGGGTGAGGCACGACCCAAAATATCTACACCAATATTGTGGTAATCGCTATTGGCGTTCACACGATCAATAAATCTCTGCAAAACCGCTTTATGTGCGTCAGTGAGCCGATCGCCTCTGGTCACAAACTTGAGTATATAGCTCTTGTATTCACCATCAAAAGGTTTTGGCTCCGGTGGTGGCGGTGGTGGTTTATGACCGATAGAGACTTGAGGTAAATTCACCATCATCAGCTTTGGCTGAATATTTTCCAACTGAACATAAACCGGAAAGCTGATCTCCGTGATGTTGTTTTTAAAACTAAAGTAGGCGATGACCAATAAGGCAAACATCACGACTCCAACGAGCCATAACGGAATATGGCGTGTCAAGCCACCCCGTTTTTCGTGCCCTTGCCAATGGGGTGATAATGCCGGCTCTATTTCCCCACGGTGTCTGCGGATTTGTTCATATAAATCTTTACGAATTCGCTCAACTTCATGTTGATTAACCAATTTATAAGTTCCTTCAAATCCAAAGGCTAAACAAAGATACATCAGTTCTAGTAGATCTATATAGCGCGACGGATCATCGCGGGCTTCTTGCAGGATTTCAAAAAATCTTTCACCGCCCCAGGCATCACCATGAAATTCAACGAGTAAGTTTTTTTCGGTCCAAAAACTTTCTCCCCCCCACGGGGTTTCCATGACCGCTTCATCAAGGAAACTACATAAAGCGTAGCTGGCTTTGTCCACAATATTTGTATCAATGCGCCGATTTTTGGCGGTACTGGTAAAAGACTTAATCTCGGCACCGACAGTCTCGCGTAATGCAGCCACCCCAGGATCATGCATTTGGGTGCTGAGCTGAGAGCCCAATGATAAGAGTGTCTCCGCAGATTCGACTAAGGGATTGAGTCCCTTGGGATCCAATCGGGGGATAGAGGATATCGGCGGCTCTGTCGGCGTATGACGCGGCGGCGTGTGACGCGGTGGCGTGTGACGCGGTGGCGTGTGACGCGGCGGCGTGTGATCTCTTATTCCCCCAGGCATGGGTCGTCTAGGTCTAATGACTGTTCGATCATCGTTAGGCATAAATGTATGTAGCCTCTTTTATTGTAAATTAAAAAAACCTAAAAATCCTATTTCTTGAAGAAATAGGATTTTTTGCTTGCCATTTTTTTTTTATTTCTTGGCATATTCATTCCGATATATTTCTTCTACAATGCTATCTTTCCACATGATTCACACCTCTGTGACACCTGTAAAACTTCATTCACATTTCTTCATAAAAATATCGGCAAGGAAACCCCTGAGTCGGCAGCGAAAGGGAGGAATTGCCGATCCTCCTTAAGTCAAATAACTGTAACCATCAACGCTTTGTAGTCGTTGGCAATATTTCCAACTAATCCCCTGCGTTGTCCCATTTTTCGTAGAAACGAAGTAACGAAACGTTCAATATTGAAAAAACCGCTCGTTCTAACAGCAACTCGTCCGATGTAAGTACCTATTTTTTTGCCTTTAGTAACAACGGCTTTGACGATATCTCCGGTTTGAAACCCCTTGACTACTTTCTGTTTTTTAGCAGTTGTTCTTGGAAATCCGTATTGATCAACCCGACACATCTGTCGTGAGCCATGTCCAACGGCTGTAATGGTTAATGGTTTTAAAGTTTTTGGAATAAAAACATTCGCACCCGTTTCGCCCACACACGCCGCATCAATCCAATGGTCTTTTGGATACTTCTGTTGAGTGCGGTTAAACTTTGTTCGCCCACCACTCCAACAGGTAACATGCAAATCAAACGTTTTTAAGGCATTACCAATCGCATAGCGTGTGGCATTGACAGCCGCTGTATCCTTTAAGGATTTTTTTGTTTGCGCTTTTATCCTTTTAAGGACAAAAGGTTTACGCTTTAAAAAATCTTCAATTGATCGGTTGCCTTTCTTTTCGTTGCATTTTCGACAAGCAATCGTCAAATTAGACACGCGATTACTACCACCTTTGCTTTTAGGTTTAATATGTTCAATCTCTAAAGGCACGTTTTTAGCACCACAGTAGGTACATTGCCGCCCCCATTTTTCTAGCAAGTATGAACGTCGCAAGCTCCGTTACTTCGTTTCGCGCACCTCGTAACCAGCCAATACGCCTTGTTGGTATTCCACACCAGAGACGTCAGGATTTTGCATCTTTTGCGTGTCAAAACTGACCGTCTCAACAGCAATGTTGGTAATGGGAATCAACCTTTGTAGGCGTTTAGCCCAAGTTTCGACATTAAACACACGAGACATTAAAGACGGTGGTAACCAGCCTTTTGGACGACATCGGTTATTAAACCGAGCTGGACGGTAGCGCGTTTTGCGGTGACGTCTGGCCCGCCTATTGGCTCGACGGCTTTCCAAATCTTTTTTAATTTTCTGTCCCCGATGGTTTAAATTGGCACCAAAAACGATCTCCAAGCCACGCTCAAAATGCCCAACAAGAGCAATGCCTGTGGTTTTGCTGCCAGGGTCAAACTTTAATTCAACGGGTTGCACATCGCCACCAACTCTATCTTTCATGATAATGGTGAATGGGTAGTGTTTGTAAACAGCCGCACGGCCTTTGTTTAGCAATTCCCGTGCCCTTGCCGGATGGCAAGGCATCAATGGTTTTTTCTCACAATCTAAAACAAATACTTTTTGCATAAATGAGTTACCTCTCTCCGCTTTCGCGGGTTAAATTCACCTCGGTAAGGTTATAGAACGGTTTATAAGTAGCAAGCTACCTAAACAAATCACACTGGCTTTAAACCCTTATGCCTGTTTAATGATTTGCCGCAGAGTCCGCAACTGGTTTCAGAGGAAAATGTTTTTGCGCGCAAAAACTTTTTCCTCTGAAGCATCACGGAGTGCCTATAATATTCGTCCCTAACAGAGTGATTGAACACTTAACCTGGTCAACTGGGCTTCAAATCCTAAGATGAAAAGCCCCTAAGTCCCGAAGGGCTTAGGGGTTGTTGACTTAAACGGTATAAAAGTGGTTGATGAGATACAATACTAATCAAATGACGCGATAACAAATCCTTCAAATATTTTTCTATACCATTTTCCTCCGAAATATGGTATATATTTACACCACATCGAACAGTAATCATCTCAAGCGATTCAAAATATTGCTGAAGCCGCCACGCATCAAATGCTTTCGGGTATTTATTAAGAAAAGTATGTACATCAATCACTTTTCCACTGGATTGCCCCGTAAAACAAACTCCTTCAGAGGCAAACGTTTTCGCGGTAGCGAAAACGTTTGCCTCTGAACCATGACGTTGAAATGTCCAATTTTCGTTGACAACAAATAAACTTCCCGCCTTGGGTTTCGCTGCGCATATATTCCCAATCATCATTTTGTGGAAACTGTTTTTGCAGTGCGATAATTAGGCGCGGTTGAAACTCTACAAACTGAATGAGTCTAGATAACAATTTCATCGACAAATATCTACATGTACACATAAAATGTGGGAATGAAAACATTGTGGACTAGGGAGAATCAGCCCTTTATCCCCTTGCCGGAGCTTAGGGTTACTTTTTTGTTCAGGATCGCTCTTCTTTTTTAACCAAAAACGAACTCGTTTGGTTGGGTGAAGCCATTTTTTGATCCTTGCACCAACTTTTTCAGCCAGTTTAGAAAAGGAAAAGTCAGAGTCAGTCTTTCGCAAGATGTTGTACGCGCCGTTAGCGTCGGCGTTCAATAGTGTTTCATCGCTGGATTCATAAAGTCCGCGTTTAATTCTTTTACCGCTAAATGTACGTTTCTGCTTGGTTTTTGGGTTGTATCGCTTAGGCATTTTGTCACCATCTACAAAACTAGCTTTGCTCGTATAGCTCTCGTCTGCCACCACCAGTTCTATGCCGTGTGACCCAAGTTTGTAACCTAATTTTTCTACAAACTGGCCTAGAGATAAATTAACAAAGTTTTGATTGGTTTTCTTGCCTAAGTTTATATGGTTTAGTGACTTAACAACATCGCCGACAACAACTTTAGATATACCATGTTCAACGCAAGTTTTTACAACATAAGAGGTTGCTCTGTGCATATAGTCATTCACAGCGGCGTTACGCCAATTGGTGAGGCTTTGAAGCTTACGTGACCATTTTTTCCCCCTTTTTGATAGTTTGGATTGCATTTTTGCCACGCGCTTATTGTAGTAGGCATTCACTGACTTCAGCCTCCGACCATCAATAATAAAAGCCTCAACAACGCCGTTGGTAACGCAAGTAGCCAGGTTATTCAGACCCAGGTCAATAGACATAACCTGCTCACTTTGACTTACCTGTTTGAAGTCAGCAGGGTTTTCTTCATAAACGAAAACCGCATGGAAGCTATTAGGTTTGGGGATAATTTCCACCTGTTTTATTTCCCTGTTCCACAATGGTTTGGGGACTTGTATCTCCAACCCCTTTTCCAACACGACAACTTGCTCATATCGAATAAATTCACCCGCTCTCCATGTTTTTCCATTTGGCAAAATGATTTCAGGGCCTTTTTCAACAACAAATCTTCCTTTTACTTGAAACGCACAAGTATTGTAAATTAGGTTGTCATGCTTACCTTGTTTATACTTGGGTGGCCTGGGTTTTCCTTTGTACTTACCGGGTTGTTTTTTGAAATTATGGTGACACATAAAGAATGACTTGAAATTTTTATCAAGTCGCCGTAAAGTTTGTTGAGCTACCGCGCTTTTCAGTAAGCGATAGTTGATCTCACCCTCAAGATTGGTGACTTGTTTCATAGCCTTGTCCATTTGGGGATAAGAAAAATATCGCCCGGTTGCCTCAAAAGCCTCTCGTAATGTCCACAAAGCTTGGTTGTAGAGGTTTTTGGCATGGTAGGTGAGGTCACGAAGTCGCTCAAATTGAGGCTTTTTCAAGCCTCTAATCTTTATTTTCAATGTCCTCAATTAGCACCTCGATAGTGCATTTTCTGCACCGTTTTGAATATATTCAGTTGCGAAATTAAATTCTAGAACATCCGTAGCAATTACGCAAGATACACTTATGATATCTACATGTCAATAAATGTAGATATTATTTTAGACTATAAAACACAATATCAGCTTCATGTAATTGTATTAGACTTGTCCCTAAATAACTTAAAGTCTATAAGTAGGGTGGATTAAGCGATAGCGTATCCACCTGATTATTATGTAAATATCGGTGGATACGCTATCGCTTAATCCACCCTACATGATGGTAACTTTTAAAAAGGGACAAGTCTATTGAAATAGGAGAATTCGCAATCAGTCTTTTATTGTTGTTGTCCCTTAATAGCCCAAAGTTCCAATTCAACATCCTGAAATTTATCACCAATATGAATCGCAAAACCACCCGAATTGGACATATCTTTCCAATAATCACTTTTTTGGTCTAAATCAAAATAGGTAAAACCGCTATGAATGGGAATTTGACGGGGTACAGCGCGTGTCACTTGAACTCGAACCCCAGGCAAATTTAACTTGATCATACGATCAATTTTTTCAACAGCCCCAATCTTCACTTGTTTTGGAAATTCGTTATGTAAAACTTCATTAGCGACTTGTGCATTAACAGCAAGCACAAAATGGGCTTGACTGAGCAACTCACGCAAATTGATTTCACCGATAGTTTCAGTCATCGGTGCCACATAACGACCCACACCACGCCCTGGTCCACGATATTCCAAGGGTATAGCAAAAACATTTTGGTCGATCTCTAAACTTAAAGCTTTCCGCAAATCATCCATGACGGGTTTAAAAGTGGCTTGTAAATCTTCGTGAATATAGGGTGGAAATTGGAGAGGCCGTTTATTGTCATGGGTAAAAGTAGCAAATTCACCCGCCATTTGCAAAATTTCGCGGTAAAAACTTTCTGGATGGAGACCAGAGATTTCCGTCAAGTGCAGGATTAAAGACTCAAAACGGTTGACCGTTTGTAATAACATAAAATCACTGATTTCTGCCAGTCCACGCCCTGTTTCGGTGGCACGCAATGCGAGGGCTTCGCCTCGAAAACGCAATAATCCAAGCAACTCTTTAATATAGCCACTTAATTTTGGCACCGCATGACAATTTAGATTCGGTGGGATAAAATCTTCATCAAGCAACACCTGAGCCGTTCTGACTTCTTTGATATGGGCAAGTGCTAAACAGGCATATTCTCCTCGCGTCTCATGCTCCAAAATAAAACGCAAGCGCAATTGACCAATATTCAATTTCACACGACTTTGTGAACAGGCATTGCTATCTCCAAATTCACATTCTTCTATAACATAGCGAGCTAAATGATCAGTGACATTGTCTTTTTCCACAATATCCGCGACACCCTGACGCTTAAGCGGCAACGCCAAAAAGAGGGTTTCATTTTTTAAATCCTCATCAATCTCTATGGCGGGAGGCGGTGGGACATCTTCAGGTATATTGATCGTCGTGCCATCTGGTAACACGGCACGACATTCAAGCAAGGCAAACTTGCCCAAAGAGAAAATTTCTTGGTCAAATTTAACCGACTGAATGCCCCAGGCGTATGGACCATTCCAATGAGACTGGATCAAATTTTCAAAATACTGGTCTTGTTGTTGAAAGTGCTGTGGACGAATAAACAGCCCTTCTGACCAAATGACTTTGTTAGACATATTGATTTACACGAAGTTATCGCAAGTTTTTAGATTTATGATTGGAGGGGTCGTTAGAAATCCCATCATCTTTCAAGTTTTTGAGCCGAATACCCTTGGCTTCCAGATGCACAACGATACGCCTTGTTTCAAGAGGTTTGATCTTTAATATGGCACGCCAACGGGCGTTATCAATGTCACGATAGGCAGCTATGAGCCCAATATAACGTGTCTCTGTCTGCAATTCACGGGTATAATGACGTGCCTCGTTGGGCTTAAATTGCAACTCATCCTGCTCTAATAAATCGGCACCGAGTGTAGCCTTATCATCTTCATATAATGAATCAAAATCAACTTTTTTAAAGGTTCTAAACGATTTTAACTCATAAAGACGAACCTTCAACGGTGACGCACGACCACTGCGGGACTGATTTAATTTGGGAGATGCGGTAAAAGCGGCATCAAGCCTTGTCACTTCCGGCTCTGTTTCGACTGGGGGCGCTTCTTCCTTATCTCCAATTTTGATACCCAGCATTGGTAAATCCATAGCGAACTGTGAACAGCCCGTCATAAACACCATGAGTAATAAAGCCATTAAGCCATTATATAAATGCAACATATTTTTTTCACCATCTGCATTAATGCCCACGCTGCTGATTTTTCAAATGCAAACGATGTATTTGATCTTCATAAGCTTGGGCCAATTCATCACTCAACAAATCGTTGAGGTCCAGTTCATCATAATGTTTAACATAAGTTTTCCACTTCTGACTATCTGCGTTAAACCATTTGTTCTTATGTTCTTGTTCCACAAGCCTTTCTATCTCTCTGGGAGAAAACTGTTCCAATGTATTTTCCAAACTAGTCAGGAGCCCATTGCCCATACCGATCAGATGTGCCTCAATATCTTCAAACGCCTCTTGGACAGAGTCGAGCATTGGAATATATCCCGGACGTTTCAATAACATAATTTCTAGTACCATGCTAGGATCCCGATTGTTCTTGAACGGGTTATTTTTCCCAGCACGAAATCGGGTTGCTTCTATATCAACACCAATTTTGAATGTTTTTCTGGCCTCAATCAGTTTGATAATCCCCTCCATCATTTCTCTAAATGCTTGACCCAAGCTTATCATTAAATCAGGATCAACTTGATCAATAGAGATGTTTGTGAGCCCTGCACCTTTTAAAAAGGCAGCTATTGCGTCTTGAGGAACGACGGGTGGTGGGGGTGGTGGTGGGGGCTTAGTCTCCTGTCCTCCATCTTTGACTATTGGCGTTTTTGTTTTCGTTGAAACCGTTGGCGGTTCTCCCGTTGGCTTGGGTTTCGATATGGAATGAGGATTCCGCTCTTCTAAAGTCACCTCAATCGCATACTGGTCAATATATAATATGTCCCCATCATTTAATTTGCGTTCCTCATTATGAAAATCTTCTGGTTCTGGCTGGTCCGGACTTTGAACAATAGCCGTACCATTACTGCTATGGTCAACAATATAGTAACCGTCCTCTCGATATTGAATCGTAGCGTGTTTTGCTGATATATAACGCTCATCATCATCATCGACTAAAACCCAATCATTATCTGTTGATCGACCAATTGTTCCACCCTGAGTATCAAAGGCGAGGTCACTTTTTTGGTCAGGCAGCAAATCTTGTGGTTCTATAATGTGCAATCTGACAGCAGAAATCTTTGCGCCTATTATCTCTTGAGCATCGTCGGGTGGTCCTGGGGGCAATGGGGCCTCTGATTCTATAGAGACTTCAATATCATAATCGCCAAGATATAATATATCCCCATTCTTTAATTTGCGCTCCTCCTTATGAAAATATTCCGGTTCTGGCAGATCAGAACTTTGAAGACTCGTACCATTACTGCTATGGTCAATAAAATAGTAACCGTCTTTTCGATATTGAATCGTAGCGTGTTTTCCTGACACCAAATCATTGTCTAATATCCAATCATTGGCTGATAAACGGCCAATCTTTCCATCTTGAGTATCAAAGGAGATGATACTTTCTTGGTTTGGTGGCAAATCTAGTGGTTCTATAATGTGAAACTTGATAGTCATATCAGATTTGATAGGTAGCAACTTGGGTTATTTATTAGACTTGTCCCTTTTTAATTGTAGGGTGGATTAAGCGATAGCGTATCCACATGATTATTATGTAAATATCGGTGGATACGCTCTTTAAGTTATTTAGAGACAAGTCTATTAATTAAATTCGTTGTTTTCTTAATTAGTTGTACTAATATATGCTAAATAGGCATCCTCGATTTAATTCAGACGACGTCCAAGATAAATCTTGGACTCCAAAATATCACTGTTCTTCCACAATCTTAATTTCTTCGTCTATCAATCCGTAGAGTTGATACACGAGTTAATCTATTTGTGCTTCTAGGGCAGAAGTGTCAGCGGTGGGGTGTTTGGTGAGAAATTTTGAATTAAGTAAAGATATTAGATATTTTAAACTTTCTCCCGTTATAAAAAAGAGAGTGGCTTCGGGATAAAATTTTTCTGTCTCATAGTATTCACATGATTTAGATATAAATCTCTGTGGATACGCTATCGCTTAATCCACCCTACATAAGTTTTTTAATGCGGTTGAAATTAAATTTTTAATTGGGAGTGTCTTCATTCACTAAATAGTCTATTGAGCCAATTCGTAAAAAGATGAGCAATTTCTGTGTTAGGTTGTAAAGTATGAGCAGTAATTGCTATGCCAAAAGGTTTGCCGGGTTCATCTTGCCATGCGAGATAGGTATAAATTTCGGCTTTGCTTAAATGTACTTCTTTAAAATCATTCATAAATACAAAACAAGCTTTCAGATAATTGATGTTCTTTACATAGCATTCTTATGACATGGCAATCATTTTTGCCTTCAACTAAAAGTACTTTTGTACCTTTTTTACATTGGCAGGGAGTCTCTTTTTTTTGCATTAGCGTATTTCCCCAGAACGATCCAAGGCATAAGCGACTAATCCACAGTTGTATGGCATAACAATAACGCCTTCATCTGGGTCATTATCTAATCTATGAAGCGTGCCTTCGTCTTCTTGACTTTCCCATACCGCTTGAAAACATTCAACACAATCTTTACTATGCGTCGTAACAAACACTTGAACATTTAAGTCTTTTGCCAATTTGAAAATCAATTCCCATACTTTGGGCTGCACCGTGTAATGTAAGCCATTTTCAAATTCGTCAATGAGTAGAAAGCCATTTTTTGCATTTACTAAGGCAAGGATGATGTGAAATAAATGAGTCATCCCATCACCTAAACTTTTTAGGGGAATCTTTTTGTCGCTACCTTCATAAATCAAAATAGGTGTAGTATCTTTTCCACGTCCCACTAAAACAACTTCTTGAATGTTTTTATCAATCAATTGCACCCCTTTAAATACTGCTTGTCTTAAAAAAGGTTGAACATTGATGTTATCCCACAAAGTAGCTACTTTGTCATCGTTGAGATGCTTCGTTGGCACCACTTGAACATTCAGTTTGGCTTCGTTACTAGATAAACGATAAGGAAAAGTACGCCTTGTTTGATATTTTCTTGGTGTTTCAATTTCATTCAAACGTACACGAGATTTAATTTTGTGAGCGATTTCAATTTCTATAACTAATTCTGTATCTTCAATATCAAAAAATTGTGTTTCGTCAACACGAGTAAAACGTCGTGTGTCTTCAGTCTCAATTGTTTGATAAGCGTGAATATGAAGTTTCAACAGCTCTTTATTATCTTTAAAAGAACCAATTTCTATATCACTACTATCGCCTAATTCTGGAAAATGATAACCATAAAAAAGATGACGGAGTGGGTTTTCAATGTCTTCTATAGACTGTTCATCATTTTCTTGTTGCCTTCGTATTTCCCAATCTTCGCCCCGTTCCATAATAAGTTCATAGAGAGTACGAGGAGAAGCATTCTTAGCATACAAATGTAATGCTTCCAACAAGCACGTTTTTCCAGAATTATTCCGCCCAACAATCAAGTTGACGCGCCCCAAATGTTCAATTTTCAATTCTTTGAACAGACGAAAATTTTTAATATAAAGTGAATTTAGCATATCAGTTATCAGTTTATTGGTTCACCAACCAAGAAAGCAATTCAAAATCTTCGCTATCTTTTTTCTCGTTCCCACGCGAGGCAAAGGAATGCCTCGACGCTCTGTGTCGCGTGCGTGGATTGTACCCCAGCTTGCTTAAAAAGTCCTACTAAAACCCAGCTTTAGCATACCAACGTTTAGCTTCATCTAAATCTTTTTCCACGCCACGTCCTTGTTCGTACAAATTCCCTAAAGTCGTTTGTGCCCCTGCCAAGCCTTGTTCCGCTGCTAAACTAAACCAGTGAATGGCTTGACTATAGTTTTGTTCGACACATTCGCCTTCCATGTACATAAATCCTAATCCATGTTGCGCTAAATCAAACCCTTGTTCGGCAGCAGTTCGCATCCAATGGGCTGCATTTTTTTCATTGACGACCATGCCTAATCCATTTTGAGCCATGATGGCAAGACGATATTGTGCCTCTGGATGGCCGCTCAATGCGGAGAGTAATTCATGGGCGCGAACAAATTGTTTGGTTTCAAATGCGGCTATGCCGCTTTGTAGTGTCATGATGTCTTCAGCAGACAGGTTTTCTGTGTTTGGTTTTTCTGGCATTGAGGTTATTCCTAAGTTTAAGTTTCGGGAAATCCGCGTAGCGGAATTCCCGAAACAACTAATAATTCAGAATTGCTATTCTTTTATTTTTCAAGATGAGTTTGTCCACCCATATACTTTTGCAAGATTTTGGGAATAGCAATACGCCCCCCCTCGTCTTGATAGTTTTCCATGATTGCCACTAAGGTGCGCCCAACTGCCAAACCTGAGCCATTCAAAGTATGTAATAATTCTGGTTTTTTCGTATCAGGATTACGCCAACGGGCTTTCAGGCGCCGAGCTTGGAAGGCTTCAAAGTTGCTACATGAGGAAATTTCCCGATATTTTTGTTGCCCCGGTAGCCAAACTTCTATGTCATAGGTTTTAGCAGCGGAAAAACCTATATCTCCTGTGCATAAATTGACAACGCGATAAGGTAATTCTAAGCGTTGTAACACCTTCTCCGCCTGTCCCGTTAATTCTTCTAAGGCGGGATATGAGTCATTTGGCTTGACTAATTGTACTAATTCCACTTTTTCAAATTGATGTTGGCGAATCATGCCCCGGACATCTTTGCCATAACTGCCCGCTTCACTGCGAAAACAGGGCGTGTGAGAGACAAATTTAGCGGGTAATTCGTCTGCCTTCAAAATCATATCGCGGGCAATATTACTCAGCGGGACTTCAGCCGTCGGTATCAGATAATAATCTTGTTCGGCAATATGAAATAAATCTTCGGCAAATTTAGGCAATTGCCCTGTCCCACGTAGGCTGTCTGCATTGACCATGTAAGGTACATTAACTTCAATATAGCCGTGTTCTTCTGTATGTAAATCCAGCATAAATTGAATTAATGCGCGGTGCAGCCGTGCCAAGCCACCAAACATCAATGAAAAACGTGCCCCAGTAATTTTCGTAGCGGTTTTAAAATCAAGTAATCCTAAATCCCCTCCTAAATCTACATGATCTTTGTGGAAAAAATCAAAAGTTTTGGGTGTTCCCCAACGGCGCACTTCAAGATTATCTTCTTCCTTGCGACCTATCGGCACAGTTTCATGAGGAATATTGGGCATTCCCATCAGAATATCATTCAGTTCCGTTTGAATCGCCTCTAATTGTGTTTCACGCGCTTTGAGTTGTTCTCCCATTTGGGAGACGCTTTCCAGCAGTGCCGTAATTTCTTGACCGGCTGCTTTGGCTTTGCCGATGGCTTTGGCACTGCGATTGCGCTCGCTTTGTAATTCTTGGGTTTCTACTTGGCATTGTTTACGGTTGGCTTCTAATTTTGCCAAGCGAGTTTGGTCAACAATAAAACCACGCTGCGCTAATTTTTCCGTAACCTCTTCCAATTGATGCCGTAAAAGTTGTGGATCAAGCATTTCAGTTATCAGTTATTTTGATGTAGGGATTTAATCACATTGAGCCTGCCAATACACGATATGATTAGGCTCAACAAGAGTTTTTAAGTGAGACAAAATCTGGGTTATTTTTTCTGGGCTATCAAAAAATTCTATAATCACCGGTAAGTCTAAAGATAAGTCGACTAAATGGGCGGAATGGATTTTACCCGATTGACCAAAGCCGCTAATGCCTCTCAGTACCGTCACACCATTGACTTTGCTTTCGTCATGCAGATATTTCAACAATTTTTTGACTCGCCCCTCGGCTTCGGTCAAATAAATGCGTACCATTGTGATTTGTTTCATACTAATCTTGCTAATTGTATTCCCAACCAAGTGGCTAACAAACACAGTGAGACACTGATAAAAATATTCACTAAAGCTTTGATTGGTTCTCCGCCTTCAATCAGCGTCATGGTTTCCAAAGAAAAGGTGGAAAAAGTGGTAAACGCGCCCAGTAAGCCTATCAATAGAGCGGCTCGCCATTCAATGCTGGTAATTCGCTCTAGCATGAAAATATATAAAAATCCCATGAGCAAGCTTCCCAAGACGTTGACAACCAAGGTTCCATAGGGAAATTCTCGGCCTAAAAGGGCATATATACCGGTGGACACCCAAAAGCGCAATACGGCACCTATCGCGCCACCGGCTGCAATTGCGATGATACGGGTCACTGAAGTGTCGCCAGTTTGAATTGCTGCGCCAGAGTCCTCGCCATCGTAACCCCCAAGCGTTCGGCAAAGCGGTCTAAATAATTTGGTTTAGAGGTAAAATCCTTTATTTTTTCAGCTTTGATGATTTCACGAGCAATATAGCTGCTGCTACCCAAAGCATCCACTAAGCCAAGTTCCATGGCTTTCTCACCTGTCCATAGCAGCCCTGTAAACAGCTCAGGATTGTCTAACAATTCTAACTTTCCTTTTTCTGTCAAACTCTTTTCGCGTCCTTGTTTGACGATTGTGATAAATTGGTTATGGACATCTTTAAGTACGCTTTGAATGTGAGCCATATCTTCTTCTTTCATGGGCGAAAATGGATCTAAAAATCCTTTATTTTCACCGGCTGTCAGCAATCGGCGTTCGACGCCCAGTTTTTCCATGGCACCAACAAAACCAAAGCCATCCATTAATACGCCAATTGAGCCGATAATAGTGGCTTTATCAGCATAAATTTCGTCAGCCGCCGCCGCGATATAATAGCCCCCGGATGTACACATGTCTGTTGCGACAGCATAAACAGGAATATCCGGGTATTTTTCCCGCAAGCGTTTTATTTCATCATTAATGTAGCCGGCTTGCACGGGGCTACCGCCTGGGCTATTAATGCGGATAATCACGCCCGCTGTTTTTTCATCTTTAAAAGCCCTACGCAGGCTTGTGACAATTTTATCAGCACTGGCTTGAGTGTCGGCGGCAATGACACCTTCTACTTCAACAAGTGCGGTATGTTTATTAGCGGCATCCTCATTCCCGCTCAGCCAATCGGGTTCGACGAATATCGCTAAGGTGACAAACAAGTATGTAAAAAACAACAGTATAAAAAAAATGCGCCACCGTCGGGCTCGCCGCTGTTCTTTGATGGTGGCAAAGGCGAGATCTCTTAATATATCGCGTTCCCAGTTTTCATCTAAATTTATTTCTGACATAATTTTCCTTGGTGCAAGGCGTACCTTGCTATGAATGTAACCACGCGGATAAAGCGGGTAAACTATCTATACAAATCAATGGATGACAGGCAAATAACAGGTCCTTGTCATGCACACCATAAGTCACTGCCACTGAGCCAACGCCCGCATTGTGCGCCATTTGTAAATCATATTGGGTGTCGCCTATCATTAATGTCTGATTGGGCGCTATGCCTAATTCATCCATAATTTCTTGCAACATTTGTGGGTTTGGCTTAGAGCATGTTTCATCAGCGCAGCGGGTGCTGTGAAATAAAGTGGTTAATTGACTTTCTGCCAAAGCCCTGCTCAATCCTTTGCGACTTTTGCCTGTTGCAACCGCTAACCAATAGCCCGCCGTTTCCAAGCTTTGCAAAGTCTCAGCGACGCCCGGAAATAAGGGAGTAGCCAATGTCTGATTGCCCAAAAACAGATGGCGATAACGTGAGGCGAGTTGTAAACATTGTTGTGTTGAAACGTCTGGAAATAAAGTGGCAATTGCCTCGTTTAACCCTAAGCCGATGATGTGACGAATTTGTGCAGGGCTGCGTTTTTCCATATTTAAATCGCTAATAGCCGCCTGAAAACTGGCAACGATACGGGGGGCAGAGTCCATCAGGGTACCATCCCAATCAAATATTAATAATTTAAAGTTTTTTTCTGACATAGTAGGGTTTGTTGCAAAGCATCCGGTAATGGGGCAGATGTGCTAAGGTGATAATTGATCTCTGGTAAATCAATATCCAATTTTTCAGCGTGCAGCCATAAACGTTTGAGCTTGTCGTGGCGCATTTGTTGGTTAAAGGTTTCATCACCGTATTTGCTATCTCCCGCAATCGGATGCCCCTGATGGGCTGCGTGTACACGGATTTGATGAGTACGCCCGGTAAAGGGCTGCACACGCAATAAAGTCGTTGTTGTAAATTGTTGTTCAATGCTAAACTGAGTGAGGGCGGATTTACCCTCGGCACTGACACGCACAATACGTTCTCCTGATTGTAAAAGATTTTTACGCAATGGTGCCTCTACCCGGCGGATGTGTGGATTCCAACGCCCTTGTACTAAGGCGAGATAGTGTTTGTGTATTCCACCATTGCGTAGTAAATCATGCAAGCGCCGTAACATGCTACGTTTTTTTGCAATCATCAAACAGCCAGAGGTATCACGATCTAAACGGTGTACTAATTCTAAATAAGGGGCGTTAGGATATAAAGCACGTAAAGCTTCAATCACGCCACCATTAATGCCAGTGCCACCATGCACAGCCATGCCCGCCGGTTTGTTGATGATTAATAAATGGGCATCTTCGTACAAAATGGCGTTTGCCAATGCCTTTAGGCGGTTTGCGCTTGGCACGTTTGGATTGTGATCTTGACATTGTAGGGGCGGCAAACGCAAGACATCGCCCACCATCAAGCGGTAAGTTGGCTTAATACGACCTTTATTGATACGCACTTCGCCAGTACGCAATATCCGATAGATATGACTTCTTGGCACACCTTTAAGGTGCGTATGCAAAAAATTATCAATACGTTGCCCGGCTTGTTCCGCAGAAATTGTCAGAAAAGTCACAGGGGTTTGTTTGTAAGTATTCATGGTGAACATTATAACACTGATAAAATAGACTTGTTCCTAAATAAAAATCTTGTGCGCCCAACAGAACACGGAATAACAGTGCTCCCAATAGGTTGAGCACTATCACATAAGGATTAACTTGAATGAAGAGAATATTAATTAACGCAACTCAGCCTGAAGAGTTGCGTGTCGCTATGGTAGATGGACAAAAATTAGATAATTTTGACATCGAAACAGCGGCTCGCAAGCAAATGAAGTCTAATATTTACAAAGGTAAAATCACCCGCATCGAACCCAGTTTGGAGGCTGCTTTTATTGATTTTGGTGTTGATAGACATGGTTTTTTGCCGCTAAAGGATGTTGTCCGCAGTTATTTTAAAGCAGATGCGGAGGAAAGTGCTGAAAAGAAGCCGGTTCGTCGCAGCATTAAGGATGTCTTGCAAGAAGGACAAGAAATCATCATACAGGTAGATAAGGAAGAACGCGGTAACAAAGGTGCCGCTTTGACGACTTTTATCAGTTTAGCGGGACGCTATCTGGTGTTGATGCCGAATAATCCACGAGCCGGTGGCGTATCGCGCCGCATTGAGGGAGATGATCGCAGTGATGCTCGGGAAGCTTTGAGTGCCCTACAAATACCAACCGGTATGGGATTGATATTGCGTACAGCCGGTGTTAATAAAACGGTTGATGAATTGAAATGGGATTTAGCGTATCTCTTGCAATTATGGCAAGCCATAGAAACCTCATCTAAACAGTGCTTGGCACCGATTCTGATCTATCAAGAAAGTAATGTGATCATCCGTGCCATCCGCGATTATTTGCGCGAAGATATCAGTGAAATTATCGTTGATAATCCGGAAATTTATCGAGATGCAAGCAAATTCATGCAGCAGATCATGCCACAGCATGTTAATAAGGTCAAACTTTATCAGGACAAAGTGCCGTTGTTTACGCGCTATCAAATTGAAAGCCAAATTGAGTCGGCTTTTCAACGCGAAGTGAAATTACCCTCAGGGGGTGCCATTGTTCTTGATCATACTGAGGCATTGTTGTCGATAGATATTAATTCAGCGCGTGCGACAAAGGGGGTTGATATAGAAGAAACGGCTCTCAATACCAATTTGGAGGCGGTTGATGAAATTGCCCGACAATTGCGCCTGCGCGATGTAGGCGGATTGGTGGTGATAGATTTTATTGATATGCTCAGTCATAAAAATCAGCGTGAAGTTGAAAGCCGCATGAAAGAGGCGCTGAAAATGGATAGGGCGCGGGTACAAGTTGGGCGTATCTCACGATTTGGTTTGTTAGAAATGTCGCGCCAACGTTTGCGTCCTTCTCTCGGTGAATCAAGCCAGATAGTTTGTCCCCGTTGCAGTGGACAAGGCGCTATTCGTAGTGTTGAATCTTTATCGTTATCCATTCTGCGCTTAATGGAAGAAGAGGCGATGAAGGACAAAACGGGTAAAATCATCGCGCAAGTGCCAGTGGAAGTGGCAACTTATTTGGTGAATGAAAAACGACAGGCTACATTTGAAATTGAGAGTCGGCAACGTATCAATATTGTGCTGATACCTAATCCCAACATGGAAACGCCCAAATATGATGTGCAACGTGTGCGGCAGGATGATAAAAAAGAGTTTGGCAGTCATAAAGCGAGTTATCAACTGATAACCAAAGCCCAAGAAGTGGTGGTTGATAATTATAGGGCGCCTATCAAACAGGAATCGTCTGAAGAACCAACAGTCAAAGATGTGGTACATACGACCCCGCCAGTGCTGGAAAGTCGGCAAGGATTGATAAAACGTTTTTTGACTAAGGTGTTTCCTCAAAAGCCAGTCGTTGTTAAAAAAACAACTGCTCCTCCAGCACCTATACAAAAGCCGCCAACAAAATCGCCGGTGAGGCAAAAAGGTCCTCGCAATGCTCCAAAAGCGCGTTTAAAGTCTGATGCTTCTGTGGAGAGTTCAAAAAAAACCGTCAATGGCAACCGCTCTAGTACTTTTGTGCGCCGTAGTCGTCGCAGGAAACGTCCTGAATCGTAGGGGGTTGAGAAATCCTATTTTTTAAAAAAATAGGATTTCTAGCAAGTGTAGGGTGCGTCCTACGCACCCTGTTCGCTTAATGCCATCGCCTAACAGGGGCAACCATAAAGGATTGCCCCTACATCAAATGCGGTCCTGTAGTGGGCGCTTCTTTGGAACTGCCGATCTATCTTGGAATTTAAAAAATGGTACTTGAAGTCGCAATATTGGATGTAAAAACATCCTAAGAAAAAAAGTTTGAAGCTGCCTTTTCCAAAGCACAAACAATCATAGCATTGAAAAACAGAACAGGTATATTCTCCTTGTCAATTGGCAAACACTTGAAGACCATACAGAAGGATTTAGAAAATCCACCGAGTATGAAAAATGGAAAGGGCTTTTACATCATTTTTATGAGCCTTTTCCTGAAGTAGAGCATTACGACGTTGTATTTAGCAATAGCATGTAACAAGGCAAATTCAGCCTACCCAAAAACAGCCGCTCCCTTTGGGCGTTCTTGTTTGCAATATTATTACCTGTCTTCGCTTTGGCATTCCTTACATTTGGTATAGGAATATCGGATAGCCCCTCTTGGAGAAAAATGGTAAGTCATTTTCCCATATCATGTGGATACGCCCTCTCTTTATCCACACGACAGGATATCATTCCAGGTGCGTAGGACATTAAGGTAGAACGGCCAGTTACCCGAACCGCCCCCTCACAAATCCCGACGTGCGGGATTACCGCAGCGTCCGACGCACCGTCTTGTCGCGTATGATTTATCTACACTAACAAAAATGTGCGTAAAACGCACCCGACGCTTGCTTCATGTTGGATTTTTATTCACATTTATTGCCATTCTTCAAAGTAATTATAGTTTTTCAAATAAGTATCTTTATCAACTGTAATAATTTCATCATAAAAATATTGGTATCTTTCTAATCCAAAATGAATAATTTTGTTTTTTTCTGTAAAATGTTGATGAATTTTATCTTTACTACTGTTAATGTTGTCAGACGTTTTATATATCACAATTAAAACGATTTTATATTTTTTAAAAAATTCATCTAATGAAATATTATAATCGCGTAATAATTTTATTATTACCATCCAACTTTCTGAGGCTTTTTGTTTTAATGCAGGTTTTTGATTTTTATTTAATTGTCTTCTCGTGCTAATTCTATCAAATAGATTGTATTATCTTTGCAAGCCAATAAATCACAGCCTTTTAATTCTTTTTCCTTAAATATATTTTTAACCACTTTGCCATCAAAATTAATATACTTTTTACTGCTATTAAAAAAAACTTATTGGCTTTTTATCATCTGAATCATCAATACTGATATGACTCAAAGTATCAAAATAATCTTTTTTAATAAAATCTCTGAAGATTTCATTCCGCATAATCGAGTTCCTCTAAACTATTGATTGGTTCGGCTAACTTTTTATAAATCCGTTCTAAATTATTGGTGACCTTTTCGATAATTGAATATTCATCAACCTTATTTGCTAAATAAAAGTTTGTGTTTATATTCTCTTTTTTTGAATATAATTCTAATGCTTCTATCATATAAGGACTATGTGAATTAACCAATACTTTTATACCATCTCTCACTAAAGAAGTAATCACTTTAGCATATTCAAGTTGCCATTTCGGATGTAAATGAACTTCAGGTTCATCAAATATTAATGTACTGCCATTTTTAATGGCACCATTTAGAATGAGTATTTGAAGAAAACAGAACATTTTAATACCATTTGCGGTTTGGTACATGTTTAATTTATTTTTTAATCAGTTGAAATTTTTTATTATGACGAGTTAGTATCAATGGTTGAGATATTCTTAAAACAAAATCGCCAACTTCATTTGGTAGTGAAAAATTTAACTGATACTGTTGCGCTAAAGCCATCGTATTTTTAATATAGTTAAATTTTGATAAGAAATCTGGACTGTCTATAAATATTGGAAAGTGAGTTATCTCATTTTCCATCTGAAATTCTATATTGTTTACTTTTTCAGGACTGGTTTTTAAAAGAGAGTTTCTTATTTCAGAAAATAGTATTTTTCCAACTGTACTTTTACCAGTATCATTCTCACCAGCAATAACAGTTAAACCCTCAAATTGAATATCTGCACTTTTTATAACGTGAAAACCTTTTATCTTGAGTCTCATAATAATTTAATTTTTTCTCTTATGCTATCATCCATCAAATGCCAGTTATTTTATGGTTTATTTTGCGCTTGTCAAGTGTAGGCTCCACCCTTTGCCTCGCGCTCATTGAGCCGACATAAGTTAAGGAGTCCAAGATTTATCTTGGACGTCTCGTCCAAAATAAATTTTGGACTCCTGAGCTTTTTTTTCTCGTTCCCACGCTCTGCGTGGGAATGCCTGTTTGGACGCTCCGCGTCCGGCAAATTGGCTGATGATTCAGTGCAGGACGCGGAGCGTCCAGGCAGGCATTCCCACGCAGAGCGTGGGAACGAGAAACCTAGCCGCACTAATCCCTGTAGTTAATGTTTTGAGCTTGCTATCAATCTTGTGCATTCAATGCTTGACCGTTAAGTTGACGACTATCTGGTCCCATCATATAAAGATATAAAGGCATAATCGCCTCTGGTGACGGTAAAGTCATTGAGTCTTCTCCTGGATAGGCTGCCGCCCGCATGGCAGTGCGCGTTGCGCCGGGGTTGAGGGTATTCACTCGAATATTAGTATTCGCTTCGACTTCATTGGCTAATATTTGCATCATGCCCTCTGTCGCAAATTTTGAAACGGAGTATGCGCCCCAATAAGCCCGTGCCTTGCGTCCAACACTGGAAGATGTAAATACAATGGAAGCATCCTGAGCCCGTTTCATCAATCCTAAACAAGCCCTCGTGAGTAAAAACGGGGCATTGAGATTGACTTGCATCACTTGATACCACTGCTTGATATCATAGTGTTCTAACGGGGTAAGTGTCCCTAACAAGCTGGCATTATGTAGTAAACCATTGAGTTGCCCAAATTCAGTTTCTAAAGTGTTGGCAAGATTTTCATAATCATTAGGATGAGCCCCTTCAAAATTCATGGGATAAATCGCTGCTTGTGGGTGCCCGGCTTGTTCAATTTCATCATAGACGGCTTCTAATTTTTTGATAGTGCGCCCCAGTAAAATCACGGTCGCGCCGTGTGCAGCAAAACTTTTGGCAGCCGCACGACCAATACCATCTCCGGCACCGGTTACGAGAATGATTCGATCTGTCAATAGTGTGGGAGAGGGAGTGTAGTTAAACATGTTAAGTCTCATTGTAATTAATGGATGGATGCCACCTTCTAACAGGGGCAACCATAAAGGATTGCCCCTACATCATACCGTTGTAGGGGCTACCCTATCGGGTTTGCCCTTAATCCCTTGTGGTTGCCCTTAACGGCGATGGCATTATAATTAATGGATGGATGGGCTAAGTATAGTATTTTGTGCTATAGCACTGTTTTCAGGATAATCAAGTGTATAGTGCAATCCTCTACTTTCAGAACGGAGTTGTGCAGATCGGATGATCAAGTCTGCTACGAGTGTGAGGTTGCGTAATTCTAGCAAATCGTTACTGATACGGAAATTGCTGTAGTATTCTTGGATTTCATTGTGCAATAAGTCAACACGGCGTTTAGCGCGTTGTAAACGCTTGGTGGTACGCACAATGCCAACATAGTCCCACATAAAGCGGCGCAATTCATCCCAGTTATGAGATACCACAACTTCTTCATCAGAATCTGTGACACGGCTCTCGTCCCAAGCCGGTAAGGGCGGTGGTGCTGGGATGTCATTTAGTTGGGCCAAAATATCGAGGCTTGCCGCATGGGCAAAGACTAAACATTCTAGTAAAGAATTGCTCGCCATACGATTGGCACCGTGTAAGCCGGTAAATGCGACTTCCCCGGTGGCATATAATCCCTCAATATCGGTACGCCCATGCCGATCTGTCATCACGCCACCACAGGTGTAGTGAGCTGCCGGGACAACGGGAATGGGTTGTTTGTTCATATTTATCCCTAATGCGAGACAGCGATTATAAATATTGGGAAAATGTTCGACAATAAAATCCTTGGGTTTGTGGGTGATATCGAGAAAAAGGCAATCGCTGCCTAATCGTTTCATTTCATGATCGATGGCGCGTGCTACAATGTCACGAGGGGCGAGTTCAGCACGCGGATCAAAACGCTGCATAAAGGGCTTGCCATCAGGTAATAACAATTTGCCGCCTTCACCGCGCACGGCTTCGCTGATTAAAAATGATTTGGCATCGGGGTGATATAAACAGGTGGGATGAAATTGGATAAATTCCATATTAGCCACGCGACAGCCCGCACGCCAGGCTATTGCAATGCCATCGCCTGTTGCGACATCTGGGTTGCTGGTGTATAAATAGGCTTTTCCCGCGCCGCCTGTGGCGAGTACTACAAAACGGGCACCAATGGCGATGATTTGATCTGTGTTGATATTTAATAGATATGCCCCCAAACACCGTGATGTAGATAAGCCTAGTTTGGTACCTGTAATCAAGTCAATTGCAATGTGGTATTCTAACAGGTCAATATTTGGGTGGGCTTTGACTTTAGGTAATAAGGTTGAGACGATGGCTCGCCCTGTTGCATCTTCGGCATGTATAACGCGGCGATGACTATGCCCGCCTTCACGGGTCAGGTGGTAATTGATATTACCTTTTAAATCAGTGAGTTGAGTGAATTTCATGCCTTGTTCAATCAGCCAAGCAATCCGCTCTGGGCCTTGTGAAACGGTGAAGTTGACAATGTCGGGATCACATAATCCTGCTCCAGCGTTAAGGGTATCTTCAACATGCGAATCCAATGAATCATCTTCAGCGAGTACGGCTGAAATCCCCCCTTGTGCATATTGGGTGTTGCCGCATTCTAGGGCTGCTTTTGATAAGATGGCAATTTTGGCATGTTCTGCTAATTCCAAAGCGAGGCTGAGCCCGGCGGCTCCGCTGCCGATAATCAATACGTCATAGGTCATAGTTTGTTTGTCCGTCTAATTTTTTTCAAGGCCTGTTATGCTTAAAGAACATGGTATCGTTATTGAAGTCAAGGATCAATTTGCCATTATACAAACCCAAGCTCGCAATAGTTGTGGTCAATGTGCAGCGGGCTGTGGTACTGCCATGTTTGGGCAAAAAGTGGTCCAAGTGAAAGCCCTTAATCATAAGGGGGCAAAGGTTGGCGATCAGGTAGTGATAGGGTTAGAGGAGCCTGCCTTGCTTAAAAGTTCTTTGGCCTTATATTTCTTGCCGATATTGAGCTTGTTTGTGGCTGCTATGGTGGTCGCATCTCTCCAATTGCCAGAGTCATTAACTATGTTAGCGGCTTTAGTTGGTTTGCTGGCTGGATTGAAATGGGCAAAACGGCTGATGGGCAAAATGTCTGAAGATAGACGCTATCAGCCAATTGTGTTGCAAACCGAATAAAATAAATAGGGGTAATGATGAAACATTATTTATCAAGATATATATTAGGCGTTGGTTTGATGATTGGGTTGTTATCAGCCCCATTAGCGCAACAATTGCCTGATTTTACCAAATTGGTAGAAAAGTATAGTCCAGCGGTGGTTAATATCAGCACCATTGGCAAAACGAAGAAAAGTAAAACTTTTAAAAATATCCCCGAAATACCCGAGGATAGCCCTTTCCATGATTTTTTCCGTCACTTTTTCGATGAGAATAATGAATCGTTTGATGAGGAGCGTCCTTCAACTTCACTTGGCTCAGGTTTTATCATCTCCAGTGATGGTTATGTGGTGACAAATACGCATGTTATTGAAAAAGCTGATAAAATAATCGTGCGTTTAACAGATCGTCGTGAATTTGTGGCTGAAAAAATTGGCGTGGATGAACGCAGCGATATTGCCCTATTGAAAGTCGATGCCACCAATTTGCCAACGGTTAAACTCGGCTCTTCGAGTGTGCTAAAAGTGGGTGAATGGGTGTTGGCGATAGGCTCACCATTTGGCTTTGATCATTCTGTCACCGCCGGTATTGTGAGTGCCAAAGGTAGAAGTTTGCCTGATGATACTTATGTGCCTTTTATTCAAACGGATGTGGCGATTAACCCTGGTAATTCTGGTGGACCTTTATTTAATTTGGATGGTGAAGTTGTTGGTGTCAATTCATTAATCTATAGTCGCACTGGCGGCTTTATGGGTTTATCATTTGCCATTCCCGTTGATGTGATGAAAAATGTGGTTGATCAGTTAAAAAATGGGGGCAAAGTCTCACGCGGCTGGCTGGGTGTACTGATTCAAGATGTTACTTATGAATTAGCTGAATCATTTGGTATGGAAAAACCTCAAGGAGCTTTAGTTGCCAAGGTTTTGCCCGATAGTCCAGCCGCAGAGGCTAATTTCCAAGTGGGTGATATTATTATTAATTTTGATGGTATCGAAGTGGAACGCTCTGCTGACTTACCACCCATTGTTGGTAAAACGCCAGTGAATTCAAGCATTGAAACAGTCGTGATACGCCAAGGAAAACGAGTGAGCCTTAATGTGACAATTGGTGAATTGCCATCTGAAGATGATGTTAAATTGGCAGTCATTGAGCCAAAAAGTCAGGCGACAACCAGTAGCCGTCTTGGTTTGTCGGTGAGCGATTTAGATGATGAAAAACGAAATACGCTGGGTATTTTTGATGGTGGTGTTTTGGTACGGCATGTTGAGTTTGGCGTAGCACGCAATGCCGGTATTCGTAAAAATGATATTATTATGATGATTGATAACATCAATATCAAAAATGTCGCTCATTTTAAGGAAATAGTCAGTCAATTGAGCGCGACAACTGTGCCGGTACTCATACATCGGGCGGGTTCTCCACTCTTTTTGGCATTGAAAATTCCAGCGAAATGATCGCAGCTTTACATCCTAAATAATTTAAAAATCCTATTTCTTCAAGAAATAGGATTTATACTCCGCACGGGCATAATTTGCGTTTTGCTTGTCATTTCGACCAGCGGGAGAAATCTAGTACACTGTATCGATGCTTTTGTCGGGTAATGTAGGGTGCGTACTCCGCACAAATCAAGTCAAAAGGTGCGTGGGACGCACCCTACACGACAATATTAAATTGACAATGTACTAGTGCTGTATAACTTCAGTGCATTTTATATCTGATAACTGATAACTGATAACTGAATGAAGCTTATTCGCAATTTTTCGATTATTGCTCATATCGATCATGGTAAATCTACCTTGGCAGATCGTTTTATCCAACTCTGTGGGGGGTTGACAGATCGGGAAATGTCGCAACAAGTCTTGGATTCAATGGACTTGGAGCGCGAGCGTGGTATCACTATCAAAGCCCAAAGTGTGACTTTGAATTACCAAGCAAAGGATGGGCAGACTTATCAACTCAATTTCATTGATACGCCCGGTCATGTGGATTTTTCCTATGAAGTTTCACGCTCATTGGCCGCTTGTGAGGGAGCACTGTTGGTAGTTGATGCGGCGCAAGGGGTCGAAGCTCAAAGTGTTGCTAATTGTTACACGGCCATTGAACAGGGACTTGAAGTGCTGCCGGTACTCAATAAAATTGATTTACCGGCAGCCGATTCAGAGCGCGTGATACAAGAAATTGAAGATATCATCGGGATTGAAGCCGAAAATGCGGTGCGCGTCAGTGCCAAAACGGGAGAGGGGGTTGAGGAGCTACTTGAAACATTAATAGAGCGCATACCGCCGCCTAAAGTTGAATTAGATGCGCCTTTAATGGCACTGATCATTGATTCTTGGTTTGATAATTATTTGGGTGTGGTATCCTTAGTGCGAGTGGTACAAGGTCGTTTGTCTAAACGAGATAAAATTCTTGTGATGTCAACCGGGCGGCGCGTTCAAGTGGAAAAAGTGGGTGTTTTTACGCCAAAACCACAAGATCGTGAAGTACTCGAAGCGGGAGAAGTGGGATTTGTAGTGGCGGCTATCAAGGATATTGAAGGTGCGCCTGTCGGTGATACATTAACAAATGCCGGGCAACCGGTTGCACAAGCACTACCCGGCTTTAAAGCGATTCAACCCCGCGTGTTTGCCGGTATGTTTCCTATTGATGCCAACGATTTTGAAAATTTGCGCGAAGCATTGGCAAAATTGCGGCTCAATGATGCGGCTTTACATTTTGAGCCTGAAACTTCTCAAGCATTAGGGTTCGGTTTTCGCTGCGGTTTTTTGGGGATGTTGCATAAGGAAATTGTGCAGGAGCGTTTGGAACGTGAATATCAATTAGATTTGATTAGTACAGCACCCACCGTCATTTATGAAATTTTGACGACTGATGGTGAAATATTAATGGTGGATAATCCTGCTAAACTGCCCCCCCCCAATAATATTGCAGAATTGCGCGAACCGATTGTAGAAGTTAATATGCTATTGCCGCAAGATTATTTAGGGAATGTTATCACGCTTTGTATTGAAAAACGGGGCGTCCAGAAAAAGTTACACTATACAGGTTCACAAATTTCTCTCTCTTATGAATTACCGATGAGTGAGATGGTGCTGGATTTTTTTGATCGACTCAAATCCGTAAGCCGTGGTTATGCCTCTTTAGATTATAGCTTTTTGCGCTTTCAACCCGCTGATTTGGTCAAATTAGATGTGCTCATCAATAGTGAACGGGTTGATGCTCTTTCAAACATAGTCCATCGAAATAAGAGTCAATCGCATGGACAAGAACTTGTCAAAAGAATGAAAGAAGTCATACCAAGGCAAATGTTTAATATTGCAATACAGGCTGCGATTGGTTCACAGATTATTGCTCGCCAAACTGTCAAAGCTTTTCGTAAGAATGTCACGGCTAAATGTTATGGTGGAGATATAACCCGTAAAAGAAAACTCCTTGAAAAACAGAAAGAAGGTAAAAAACGCATGAAAAAAGTAGGGTCTGTCACCCTCCCCCAAGATGCGTTTTTAGCTGTATTAGAAGTTGGAAAAAAATAGAGCCATTAATTACTTAGTACCTCGCTCCCCGGCAGGACGCAGAGCGTCCATGAAGGCACTCACTCCGCACAGCGAAGTTACTTCGTTTCCCACGCAGAGCGTGGGAACGAGAAAAACCTTTAGTTGTTTCGGGAATGGAGCGGAGCGGATTTCCCGAAACAAAACGTCAATAATTTTTAGTTGTTTCGGGAATGGAGCGGAGCGGATTTCCCGAAACAAAACGTCAATAATTTTTAGTTGTTTCGGGAATGGAGCGGAGCGGATTTCCCGAAACAAAACGTCAATAATTTAGTGGGAACAAGGATTGTTGATAGCTAATAACTAATAACTGATAACTGATAATATGAATTGGGATTTAGCAACTATTTTAGTCTTGTTAACCGTTGTGAGCGGATTAATTTGGCTATTTGATAAAATTTTTACTCAGCGTGTGAAAGATGAACACGTACCCTTTGTCGTCGATTTAGCGCGATCCTTGTTTCCAGTCTTTTTGATTGTACTCTTATTGCGTTCATTTCTGGTGGAACCCTTTCGTATCCCCTCCGGCTCTATGATGCCAACTTTATTGATTGGAGATTTTATTCTGGTTAATAAATTCAGTTATGGCATTCGCTTACCTGTACTTAATAGTAAAGTGGTAGAATTGGGAAAACCAGAACGTGGAGATGTTATTGTTTTTCGTTACCCGGAAGATCCCTCCATTCCATTTATCAAACGAGTCGTTGGTTTACCTGGTGATGAGATCGAATATAATTTCGCCAATAAAACGCTTTATATCAATAATGAGCCTGTGACTCAAATTCCAGATGGTAGATATATAGGTGTAGGTTCTGGCAGTAATATGACGGGTAGAGAAGAGCGCATTGAAAAGCTGCCTGGGGCAGAACATGCCATTTTAGTCTTTCCAGAACAAACAATGCCGCATGCACCGATTAAACAATGGAAGATTAAACCTGATGAATATTTCGTCTTAGGTGACAATCGTGATAACAGTAAGGATAGTCGTTATTGGGGTACTGTGCCGGATGAAAATTTGATCGGCAAGGCCTTTTTTATTTGGATGAATTGGGATTTGGCTAATGGTGGCATTAGTTGGCAACGAATAGGTACACCTATTGAATAGATTTGTCCATTTTTAATTGTAGGGTGGATATCGCTCTAGCGTATCCACCGATATTTACTTATTATAAACAATCCTTGTAGTTCAACCAAAGAGGACTCAACATAACTATGAAGATCAATAAGCATCAACAACGTGGCAGTATTATGATGCTCGTTTTTTCCGTCGTCATACTCCTTTTTATCATAGCATTGTTCATAAAAGTCATTCCTGTTTACATGGATAACATGGCTATAGCAACTGCTTTGGATAAAGTCCACGAAGAACTGAGTGAACAAGAAGCAGTCAGGGATAAAACAATCAGAAAAGTTTTTTTGAATGCTTTGATTCCACAGAATGTCAATGTGATCAATGGTCAAAACTACGAAGATGCCGTATCGGTTCAAAGGACCGATGAAGGGTTTGAAATGATGATTACTTATGAGCGAATTGTGCCGCTTCTCGGTAATGCCTCTCTCCTTTTTGAATTTGAACAGAGTATAGAAGTCCCTTGAAACAAGATTATACCCGTTTATGCAAAATTTTAGACTATCACTTTAAGCAAGAAGATTATTTAATCACTGCACTGAGACACCGCAGTGTGGGGACACCCAATAATGAACGCTTAGAGTTTTTAGGTGATGCACTACTCAGTTGTGTTATGGCAGAAGAATTGTTTAAGCGTTTTCCTGAGGCGCGTGAAGGCGAATTGACACGTTTTCGTGCCAATTTGGTCAAACGAGATACATTGGTTAAAATCGCACAACAGATTGAATTGGGTAAATATCTACAGCTAGGCGGGGGCGAGTTAAAAACGGGAGGAGAACAACGGGCCTCCATTTTAGCGGATGCCGTAGAAGCTCTTCTTGGTGCCATCTATTTGGATAGCAACATAAAAACTTGTCAATCAGTGATTTTGCAACTTTGGCACAAGCCTTTAAATAATCTGTCACCACGCAAAATCAAGGACCCTAAAACCCGTTTACAAGAATATTCACAAGCCAAACAACAAGCACTGCCAGCTTATCGGGTGTTAGCTATCAATGGTACGCCCCACGCTCAAGAGTTTGAGGTAGAATGTATCATATCCGGTTTAGCGCAACCCACTTATGGCAGCGGTGAAAGCCGCCGTCGTGCGGAACAATCTGCTGCTGCAAAAGCATTGGGAATTTTACATGTCGAGTGAAGGAACTTGTGGTTATGTGGCTATTATAGGTCGACCTAATGTGGGTAAATCAACTTTGCTCAATCATTTGTTAGGGCAAAAGTTAAGCATTACGTCGCGTAAGCCGCAAACCACCCGCCATCGCCTTTTGGGGATTAAAACCGAGGGCAATACCCAAATTATTTATGTGGATACGCCTGGACTACATCAGGGTAAACACAATGCTATGAATCGTTATCTTAATCGTGCGGCGACGAATAGCTTGGTAGGGGTTGATGTCATTGTATGGCTCGTTGAGGCTTTACAGTGGACGGGGGAAGATAACTATGTCCTCGAAGCCCTTGCACAATGCGCGGTGCCAGTGATTTTAGGTGTCAATAAGATTGATAAATTGTCCGATAAGAAGGCTTTATTGCCTTATTTACAAGAAGTGGCAATCAAGCGCGATTTTGTGGATGTTTTTCCCATCTCCGCCCAGAAAGGCCAAAATCTGGTTGAACTTGAAGCTAAAATCAGTCGTCTGTTACCTATCAATACGTTCTTATTTCCAGAAGATCAATTCACAGATCGCACGGAACGTTTTTTAGCTGCTGAAATCATCCGCGAGAAATTGGTTCGCCGTTTAGGGGCAGAATTGCCATATCGCTTGACGGTGGAAATTGAACATTTTTCTAGTGAAACTAATTTGACTCATATCAGTGCCATCATTTGGGTAGAGCGCAAAGGGCAAAAACCCATTGTGATTGGTAAAAAAGGCCAGATGCTAAAAGCCATCGGAGAGGAAGCGCGTAAGGATATGGAAATGATGGTGGGATGCAAAGTCTTTTTGCAATTGTGGGTCAAGATTAAGCAGGGTTGGTGTGATGATGAACGCGCCTTGCGGCAGTTGGGGTATTCTGATCTGTAATCATTTGTCCCAAACCTCAGAGGTTTTAAAAACCTCTGAGGTTTAGATGCTGTACAGACATTTATTCTTTCTCTTCAGACGACTCTTCTGGAACTGAGACAATAATTTTATCCTGATTTTTCTCAATCGTTTTTGGTCCGATTCCATACACATTATCTAAATCAGAAACAGACTTAAACGGGCCGTTTTTTTCACGAAATTCGACAATAGCAGCGGCCTTTTTTGGTCCCACACCATATAATACCCGCGCCAAACTCCACGCATCAGCCGTATTGATATCTATTTGTTCCATCTCGGCACTTATCGGAACAATTAACAAGCTTAATACAAAAAATAATAAGAGGGGCAGTCGATGGATAGACATGATTAACACTCCCTAATTTGGTCAAGAGTACGCTACCATACAATAGTTATAGTTTTGATGCAAGTATGGAGGTTTGAAATATAATTGTGCGATTGTTTAAAAAACGTCATTTTGGTAACTGGTAACTGATATAACAATGACTAAAAAATTGATACTAGAATCACTAGCAAATGGAATACCTGCTATACATGAGGATATGGTTGGCTATTACAAACATAGTTGTATGGTATGTTTTCATACTCAGGGATATACAAGTGGTGTAAAATTCAAAGTTGTACGGGAAGGAATGGCTGATACTTATTATCAAATCTGTTGGACTGGTGAGGTGACAGATGAATTGATGAGGCAATATGCGGGTACTTCTCGAAAACTTAATGACTATGCCCCAACTACCCGAACAATTGATGATGCTGCTTGTGCGATAGCCTTATTATTAGTAAGAGAATTAACCGAATATACAGCCATATCAAAAGCGAGGATAGGCACCACCGTTGATTATTACCTGATTTCAAAAAATAAAAATACCGACTTACTCTTTAACGAAGCTGAGGCACGACTTGAAGTTTCTGGAATACTTTCCGAGACTAAAAATAATACTGTGACAGCACGGGTTAAAGAAAAACGTGAGCGTCTCGCCCCAGAAGACATGCCGACATTTATTGTTATTGTTGAATTTAGCAACCCTTATGCAAAGGTGGTAAAAGAATGAGCAAAGTCCAATATCTCCATGAACAAGCAATGATATTATCCGATCAGGCAATGGTGGCACGTCATCATGGTGAAAAAGAGCAGGCGATTGCTTTGTCGTATCAAGCTTTTGAGTATGAATCACAGGCGGCAGCATTAATTCCTGATGAAAAAGCGTCTGAACCCACCCGCTCTATTCTTTATTGCAGTGCAGCTTCTCTGGCTTATGATGCTAAAGAATTATGGGAAGCCCAACAACTTATCGTAGAAGGTTTATCAGGTTATCCATCTCCGCGTATTAAACAAGCGTTAAAATCTTTATATGAAAAAATTAATGCTGAATTGCAAAAAAAAGTGAGAAAGCTGACTTTTAAGAGTGAATATGTACAACGACTTCACTGCTAATATACCACTGATGGGGCAACCACAAGGGATTGCCCTTGGTTATTTTTGGAAGTTGCCTTACCAACTCGAATAATTCCCCGCTGGAATTGTCCCCGTATCACCTTCCCAATGCAGCCATTTGACAACCGGACCATCGACGACGACATTTCCACCGATCACCTCTACATTATCTAAATTGAGATAGTATCTCTTTTCAAAACCGTTCGAGAATTCCTCCAGAAAGTGTGTATTCTCAATAGAAACGTCACGAATCACCGCCTGCCAATCCATATCATGCTGATTACTATTCTTCATTATGACAGTCGAATTGCGAAGATAGCTTTTTGCCCCTTCAACATTTGTCAACCACATTGGTTTATCTTTATTCGCAACAATCTTACAAGATTCAAATGTGACATTATCTCCTACTTCATCCATATGTAATACAAAATCACGAAATACGCCATAATCAGGATGGTCCTTGTCCTCAAAATGGCAGCGTGTAAAACGGGTGGCGAGTTCTGGGTGTTCCGTGGAACCATAAGCGTGTACAACAGAACCGTAAAATGTACAATCCTCAAAAATCATGCCGGGTATGGTGTGCCACATTGACCATGAGGTTGTTCCCCAAAAAGTGCAATTTTCAAAACGGCTGTATCCCCCACCTTCAGCGTCCGCAACCATCCCCTCTCCTGCATTGTTTATAAACTCGCTGTTGCAAAACAGTCCGTCCCGGATGACAGCCTCTTCGGCTTCAATATCCACTCCAGCCCCCGGCGGTGAGCTAAATGATGATTTTCCAGTATGATTGAATTTTGAATCTCTTACCGTAAGACCTATTCCTCCAACCCATGAAAGCCCCTGTCTCGCATTGTATTCGCTGACAATATTTTTCAAAACATAAGGGCTAGGCGGTGAGGTTTCCTTGAGTCCTTCAAATCCGATTTGAATACCATCTAATCCATGATGATGAGTATAAATGTCCTCAACTAGAACATTCCGATTGTGAAGCAGGAGAATGCCATAAGCATTACACTGCCTACCTGGCCAGCTTCCCCAATGACCTCCCAGAATAATATTTTGAATATTTCCATCAAGTTCAAGATTTCTGATGATAATATTCTGCGATTCCCAAATATCAAAAATAGCACCTATAATTACCGGATAATCATGATTAACATATGTACTTTTGTCGTAATGAGGAACGCCTGTATCTTTATGAAACGCGCCTAAACGCATACCGTTAGCTATCCGTATGACCGCATTATCTTCACCCTCTATGATCAAACCATTGATGTTGTGAACATCAAAGATTTTCTCAGCCTGGTAATATGGATATTGTCCATCTACATGTGTCTGCTTGCCAACGATATAGGTGCCAGCAGGGATGAAAAGCCTGCCGCCACCGGCTTTTTCAATCGCTTGCGCTGCTCGTTGGAACGCTTCAGTATCATTTGTTACGCCGTCCCCTACGGCACCCAGTTCTCGGATGTTGATCGTGGGTCCGTTGACTTGCCACTCATCATTAAACTGCGATTCTGATTGGCAGGTTCTAAGAGGCCATTGCGGCTGGCTCTTGGGGCGCTCGTCGTCTGAGAGCCCCGCTTGGACTGAAGGCTCAATACATCCCATAGCGAATAAGCAGAGCATGGGCATAATCAATGCCTTTGTATGATGAGGTAACATTTTTTTCTCCTATCAAGATAAATCTTGAACTCCAAAAAGCTGGCTCCGCTGATCTTCCAGCGACGCATACACTGTCCCGTCCGACAGCAGGTTGCTTGAGCGACATAGCCGATTTTCCAGTTCCCAAAGTGGGGTCGGTTCGTGGTAATAACAGACTTGTACTCCTCCTATTCGACGAATTTCTGGCCCCCAAGGTAGCCTATCTACCACTTCACCTTGCCCCGCAAAAGGATCGTATTCAACTTGATGTGTCTGAGCCCAATGATTTTGCTCGGATTGCTTAAAAACAGATTTTTCATAAGTCACATAAGTGTGTTTAAATGTGAATTCTTCAACCCCATAACCTTGCAAGGTGCGAATATATTCCCAAACAGTTTCCGTGTTATCAACGTATTCTTGGCACATCACACAAATAGCGCGGACTTTCAGCGGGCCAATATTTTTAAAAAACTGTTCAAGGCTAATGACTTTTTGACCCATTAAGGCGCGACAAGCTTCATCATCATGATGGTGTCTAGAATAGCAAAGATAAGAGACGCCCGCCTCTGCCAAAGCTTCCGCTAATTCACGAGTCAAAAAACTGCCATTGGTAAAACAAGTGATTTCATTAAAATAGTCGCGTCCCTGCCGGACAAGGTAGAGTACATCTTGAGGGCGCAGCAAAGGTTCACCTCCCCCAGTAATCACTAAGCGTTCTGCTCCCCGTTCACGGGCAAATTCATAATAGCGGCGGACTTTTTGCCAATTCAAGCTATCGTGACGCAAGGTACTGATAGATGATTTTGAGAAACAAAACAAACAGTTAAGATTGCAGGCCATGCGAACGGGTAAAACGCTGCAAGTTAAAAAGCGGCATTCATGCCATGATTCAGTCATGTTTAAATCCTTTTCTATGGTCCGGAGTCCAAGATTTATCTTGGACGTCCTTGGACTCCTGAAATGCGTCACAAATCACAATACGCCGCTCTAGTGCAATATGATGCCAGGCAGTACACAAATCATTTTCCGTTAAGCCAAGTTGTTGCATAGTGTCACGAGCGCGTAGCCGAATATCGCGTTGAGACGATTGTAAGGCGCGGCGTAACGGTAAGCCCTGCTTTTCGCTGTCTTGTAATGCTTGATTGAGCCTGTTTAAGCGTTCTAAGCTGTCTGTCAAACACTCATCATACGCTCTACCACCGAGTTCTTCGCGCCATTCGTGGTGATTGACAATATCACGGCTCAATAGTTCGGCTTTTGCCAGCTGCAAAGTCCCGGGCACAAATGCAATGGTTTCGACATCGGGTAAACGCGAAGCCAATGCCACATAAATATGCGAAACGCCTGAATACCAAGGCTGTAATTGCAATGGTTGCAGAAAAACCAGTCGCCCAATCTGCTCATAATCGATATACGGCTCTTGATAGGCGGCTGTTCGCATATAGGTAATCGGTGTCACCGGACCAGCAAGCCTTTTTAATCCTTTTTCCAAAAAAGTGCTCATTGCCACAGGACCAATGTCTCGAAAGAGAACGGGCAATGTTTCGTCAGGATTCAATGGGCACAAGGGGGCGCCCGTATGCCAACTATATTGTTTTAAATTGTCAGTCAGTGTCATAATTGCTTTTCCAAACTAAAGTTTGGACTCCTACTTAGAATTTTCCACGTCTACCCAATCTTCTTTCCTGCTCTTCCCGAAGTTGGCGTAGATAATCCATACGCTCTTCAGCCGACGCTTTCGCTTGTTCCGCTTCATTGAGCAAGCGACGGTAATCCAATCGCGCTAGGCGTTGTTGCGACTCTGCCTCTGTTTCACCCTCAATCTCTGCGCCTAAGCGAGCTAAAAATTGTCGTGCAAATTCTTCAACACGGAGCGGACTTTGGTGCAGTAATTCCATCGTTAAAAGATTCGTCTCCATTGCGAAATTAAAAAAACAGTGCTTAATTTGTTCTACTCTGTCCGTTTTTACGCCTAATGCCTTTTTAAGTTCATCATGATCAAGTCCTACCACTGCAAGTGCTAAACGCTGCCGCGCTTCTTCATCCAGTTGTTCAACTAAAATATAAAAATCCTTGGGCGCGATAAATTTCAGTTCCATATCACGATAATGATCGGCGAGCCGTGCATGGACTAATTGCATATCTACTTTTTGCTGTCCCTTTTCTATGATATATTTTTGATAATATCCTTCTAGTAAGCGTAATCTGACGCTCACCGTTGGGAGATGGTTAAAAAAGCGTTTACGGATGTTCATGCCTATTCTCTGAAAAAAGTCAATGCCATCGCCTAACAGGGGCAACCATAAAGGATTGCCCCTACAAAAATGGCATATCACGTAGGGGCAATCCCTTGTGGTTGCCCTTAACTTAATGGCATTGCTGAAAAAAGTGCGTGTGCCAATTTGGCCGCTAATTTTGGAAAATCTTCCATTTCTTCAATGCGAATCACGGTTGCTCCCGCTGCTTGATAGCGGGCATCGTTAAGTTCTCCCAAAGCATGTAACAATAGGATAAGTTGTTGAGAGGATTGGATCGCTTCTCCCAAAATCCCTGCGGCTTGTTCGTGTTCATCATAATTATAATCAAAGTCACTATCGCTGATGATAACGCGAATGGGTTGCGCGTCGCTAGACTCTCTCACTGAACTTTGTAGTTTTTCAAATGGAAATTGGGTGCCAGAGCCGATGTAGTGCATCAAAAAGCGCGACAATTCAATCTCTGAGCGGCACCATTGCCAATAGGCGACATGATCACTTGAATATAATAAAGCCCGTGCGCGTCCCCCGGCACGAATAGCACCCATGACGAGTATTTGTGAAGCTAAGGTCATGGCATTGTGAGTGTGGCGCGGATCGGGCATGGATCCACTGACATCTAAATAAATTTCAACCTTGGGTTGCCAGAGCGGGACATCGTAGCCTTCAACTTCGGCTATTTTGTTGCGCTTTAAGGGTAGGGCGGCACCCAGTTGGTCTCCTCGATAGAGTAGTGTTGTTAACCAGTCTATATCTTGTACAGCATCTTGGGGTTCCCAGTCATCAATGGTGGTGGGGACGACGGCTTCTCCGAGTGTGCGCTGTGGCGGGGGATGAACTAGATAACGCTCTGCTTGTTGACGATAATAGGCGGCCATGATTTCTGGCACTTGATCGGCTGCGCCCTGTTGAAGTCCGGGCAATCCCATGATACGACGTTCAAGGCTATTTTTGCCATCCAGAGATTTCGCTTCTTTTTCATCGAGCCAACCTTCCGCAAGGGCTCGGCGGATAGCTTCTTTTTCACGCGCACTAGGGGTCAAGGCATCGGCCCAATCTTCTGGACTGGGCTCGTCTGCCGCGCACTGGTAGGGGTTTATATTTTTTGGGCGTTCAAGTTCGGGTGGCTTGATGTAGCGGCAGACGACGGAAATAAAATAAAGAAATTGGGTATAAATGTTGGGACCAAGATTGAAGAGATTTTGGGATAATAATTGTGCATCAGCGCGGTAGCTTGAATATGCCTTTTCAAAGTCGGCGCGTGCTCTTCCCATCAGTGCGCCCTGTTCGGTTTGCCAAAGTTCTTCGTAAACGGCTAAATAAAATAGAAAGGCGGGATCGTTGAGTGAATTATCATCAAAGGCTTGATAAATGCGAATGAGTTGGTCGCGTTGCGTGTGCCCGATATGTTCGTTGATCATGATATCGGTAAATAGGTTAATCAGCGAATATTCTTCAATTGGGATCAGGGATTTTTCTAACAGGCGCAGACGGGCTTGGACGGCAAGCGTTCCCGGATAGCGCACATGATGCCCTATTTCGTGCGCCAGCAGGGCTTCGATACAGTCTTCTAGTCCTTTTTCTTTGATGGTTTTGTGATTGAGCGTGACTTGTCTGTTGCCTAAGTGAATTTGGGCGATGCTGTGTTGCTGTGAATCGTCTTTGGGTGTACTTAATAAGAGAAATTGTGACCAGTGGGCTTGTGCCTTTGGCCAGGTTTTGTTGATGATTTGATTGATGTTTGTAGTCATTTAATTTTATAATTAATTGATTAATCAAATTTATTTAAAATAAAATCTAAATAACCTGATTTATCTTTAATTAATCTTTAATCTTGTCGGAGTCCAAGATGTTTTCATCTAAACCATTTAAATGTAGGGTGGGTAGAGCGATAGCGCTCCTCTGATCAGCGAAGCTAAACCCACCCGACGCTTGCTTGTGGTTGCCCTGATATATTAAAAATTAAGTTTAAGATTGAATGACGGAACCGTGCGATATCACATATTCTCTGAGTACTTCGTTAATACGAGTCTGCCATCTTTTGCCTGTTGCATGGAAATACTCTAGTACCTCAGTATCAAGCTGGATGATTGTTGAAACTTTTTGGTGCGCCTGCTGGCTGATTGCTATCCGCATTTCTTTTTTTGAGAGTGGACGATCTTCATCATCTTGACCATCCCATTCAAAATCACCAGCCGTTCGTACACGTTCCCAGTCGGATTGGTCTTCGCCTCGTTCCTGTGCAATACGCATGTCATCTAGTGTCTTTGTAGTCATTTTCAAGCCATTCATGGTATACCTCTCTTTCATCACGGCTAGCACGGCGGAAGCTGATAATCCTAGAAGATTGCTTGCTTTGCCGGTGAACAACCGTCAATACTGACAAAACATCGAACACGTAGGCAAAGGATTGAATACGCACTTCCTCATTGCGCTGGCTCTCTATATCCAAGCGATACGGATTCACTAATACCCGATCAGCTACAATAAAATCCAAACCATGCTTGAATAGGTTTATACGACGTTTTTCCTCGTCCCATTCATATTTCATGTGATTTAATTATTAGTTGCCGCAAAGTTAGGCGATTTATTATTTACCTTACCCGGCTAAAGAATTGAGATTTCAATCAAACATTTTAAATATTATTTAAATATTATAGTATGCTTTGTATATTTTTTTTGTTTTGAAATTATACGTTGATTGGTGAACTCAGTCAAGTGTCACTGATATTTTTTTTTGCCATTTTAGCTATAGTTTTTCAGATAAATAATTTCACCCTAAACACATCATTTTTCCGCGCTAAATGCCGGAAATAAATGACTAAGCCCGCCAAGGATTTTACCAATGATGATGCCATATGCAGCCCAAAAGGCGAACTCAGTTTTTTGGGTTGGAATTGTAACTCGCCATACTCATTCACAGAGATTTTGCCATACATCAAAGTTTTTTCAATCTCATCCGCAAGGGTGGCATATTCACTGTTATAAGGTTCTATGTATTTTAATTCATTGATAAAATAGATATAATCGTTAATTGCTACATACTACATACTACATACTACATACGCTTTAATTTATTTAGGGACAAGTCTATAGTCTCCCCGCAGGTTTGCCTTAACTTAATGGCATTGACGCTTTTGAATTGACATGACTCATGCTTGGTGGGGATAGCGTAAACACTTCTGTCATAATAGATTTCACCGGTTTTGCTTCTCCATGAATCATGTATCGAATTTGTTCTACCGTCGCCATATCAAAGATGGCTTCGCCGCAGCGCACACAGACTTGTGCTGGCACATTCTCAACAATAACGGGTTTAGCATCAAGCATAAGCAGTTGAGTCACAAACGTTTTACGCGCTTCTTTTGAGCCACAAACATGACATTGAAACATCTTTTTTACCTCCGCGTACTAAAGTCGTTAAGCCATTCTAATTTGTCAGGCTCTTAAAATTAACCCGCAACCACTTGCCAAATCCGTTGTGAATCCACCGCACTCACCAATAGTTGCCCACAGAATAAATATGAATAATGCTCACCAAGCCGTGTCAATTCTACCTTATTTGATTGCATTGTAACACTTGAGTCTTCAAATGTCAGATTTATATCACTTTCCTCGGTTTGGGTGTCTCCCAAGCATTGGTTATGATATAGCAAAGTCTTTGGCGCATTATTCATAAAAATACCCCCATAAACGCCATCCAGCCGCCGATCATGGACGCAAACCACAGAGGGAGCAACTTGGTGCATGTCTCCGGGGAGAAAGTTGTCGTGAATGTCGCGTCCATCCAAAATGGAAACGCGATAGGGGGGGCGGGCTTTTTCCGGCGGACGTAGCTGCGGTGCCATAATTTCAATGATAAATTCTTCGATTTTGGTCAAAGCCGGTAGTTCTTCGGCACGGGAGAGAATATAGAGCCCCATCCAAGGGGCTTCTTGTCGTATATTTTCGCCCAAATTCCATATTTTCGTTATCAATTCTAACTGCTGTGCAGCGGGCACTTGAGATAAAGTCAGTGGCATTTCTTTTAGCAGACAATATTCAAGAAAGCTATCCCAAGTAATATTCAATTGTTGATTGCTGGCTTTTTTATATTTAATTAAATAGTCATATTGCCATTCTTGAAGCGATTGTGTGATATAAGCACTACCGATGCCTTCGCGGATCAAGTCCATGTAGCCAGCAAAGACTTTTTCTTTATTCGGTTGATTGCGAATATTGTGCCAGCAGAGTCGTGCCGCTCCTTTGCAAATTTCCAGAAAAAGTTCGTTATTCCACTGGGCATATTGTTTTTGGCCTTGCTTTTGGATGCGATTGATTTCTTGTGCAAAATGTTGTGGTGTTTTGTTTGTCATTTTTTTTCAGTGAGTTTTTTATGATCGGCTCAGTTTATGACGACATTGAACATAAAGGTGCTTTAACAAAACCAGGTCATTATGGACTGGGGCATTTAATTCATGTTTTGTCACCAAATTTTCCATTTGTTGTTGTAGCATCTGCAAACCTTGTTTGAGTTCTTGCGGTGGCAGCCCTTCAATGCTTGTCTGAAGGTCCATAATCGGTTGTCGTAGTGCTTGATAAGCAACATATTGTTTCAAGCCATGATCAAATAATTGCCGAATCCAAGATACTTTGTCGGTTTGATAAACTTGATTTTCCGTTTTTTGAAAAAAATCGCTTTGTGGATTGGGCTTGAGTTTTTCGTGTAATGCCCAGGGCAAAATTTGACGGATGTCTTCATTTGATACCGCCGTTTTTCCCCGAAAAAAGGCCAGTGCTTTAGCATAATGGATAATCGTTTGATAGGCGCGGGTGGATACGCCGGATTCTGTTTGAGTGCAAATATTTTCAAATTTGTCCAATGGACAATCTTCGGTGCAAACGTGTCCTACTCGGCGTCCGGCTAAATGAAGCGTATCTTTGTTTTGAAATTCCAGCGTATCGGATGCCCGTCGACAAAAGTCGAGTTGCGAAATCAAAAATCCCAGAATTTCCAGTACTTCTGATGGCATTTCGATGGCGCGAATTTTTGTGCCAATTTGGTCTAATTCTTCATGCGTAAAAATGATGTCAGTGGGCACGGATTGCTCTGCGTTTGCAATGCGCTTTGCTAATGCCGTCAGATAGCGGGTATTGAAAGGCGTACAGCGCACGACGATGTCGATACGATCTTTTAGGGCTTCAATCACTTGAAATGTGCCACCGCCTAAGTCATCATTTGCTGTCAAAAACCAGGCAGAATTTTGGCAGTGAATAATTTGTTCATACATTTCGGCATAGCCTTCTGCCATCAGGGACAGTAAACAGGATTGTGTTTTTGTTGGGATTCTGTTGTATTCGTCAATGATTTTGACGCGCATACTGATCCATTTGCGCCAGAGTACTCGGATATCGGCACTCTCACGCGCTTGAATTAAGTCGCTCGGCAAGGGGCTACCCAATATATCGGCTTGTGTCATTTGTGGATGCCCGTGCTGAATGGCGTGTTTGATTTCGTCTAAGCTGTAGCCGGCAAGTAGTGCCATTAGGGTGGCAACTGTGGTTTTTCCCCGCCCGGGTGCTCCGATGAGCAAGAGGCGGCGCGATGTCATCAAAGTCAGCAATGGTAAGAGAATAAAAGAGGCATAACTGTCTTCTGATGCTAAATTGATTTGTTGCTCGGAACGCCCCAAGGTGATGCGATGACCGTATTCTATGTCATTGTAGGGAGAATAGATCGCGTTGTCTAGTATCCATTGATAGGCGAGCTGGCATTTTTCGGTGAGGTTGCCCGCTTTGTGGGATTTAAAGCTAATTCCTCCCGTCTCATCCAGTTGGGCTCTACCTTTTAACCAGGATTGTACGAGTGTTTTGGCATCAGTTTGATGCGTCGTATTATTCATAATAATTTAATTTGGACGTCCAAGATAAATCTTGGACTCCTATCATGTTAAACTTGTGGCGGCTTAAAACACAAGCGTAAAATATTCTCCCGAACCAGTGGCGCGAGCCTCTCAGGGATTGCGCCTTGCGGGCGAAAACTTTTAATATAGTAGCTACCAGACTCAACAAGAGGTAATTCTCGCTCGCGCAACCAGTGATGCACCCATTGACGACGTTCATGGTCCACTCTTTTTAGTTTGGCTAGATCAAGTGCCATGTAAGCCTGAACCGCGATAGCGTTAAAATAATAGCTAAACCAACGCCATTGAGTATCAAAGCGTTTTCGTAACGGGTGATCTCGATGGATGAGAATAATACCCAACTGAGAGGCAGTGAGTCCAAAACCGCGACTGAAGCTAATAGAAAGAATACTTTTAGAAAGGATAGGTTTCAAAATAGTGGCAATGGCATGACGTTCTGCCTCTCTGAGGGTTGGATAAAGATTGATGTTCAGTAAGCAAGTGTCGGCGCGTTCTAAAAATTCAAACATCTCTTGCGTCAAATGACCGTTACGAACTGAAGGTATGCAAAGACAAGCCATGGCACCCTGACTATTTATATTCCATTGAATATTCTCTTGTCTACTCGCCCCCACTAGAAAACCGTACCAGTCGCCAGGGAAAAGACAAACCCGATTTTCCACCGCATCAATAATGTGGGTCATAAAATCTACATCACTGCCTGCCGCATAAGCCACATAATCTTGCAAATCCCAACCCGTGAGTTGTACCAGGCTATTTTTCAAAAATGGGACAAATTCATCTTGGAAAAATTCAATCCCTTCAGTGTAATGCGTACTTAGCGTCGTCGTCTGGATGCGCTCAATAGCGGATTGATAGGCTGCGGCGGTGGCTTGGTAGCCAACGGGCAATAGTGGACGAAAATGCTCTATATCTTCATCTATCAGCGCGGCTTTGATACGTTCAATTGGAACTGTCGGTTCTACTGCTTGCTTGAATGATAAAGCTGGTAATAACATATTTGTGTTCTCCTATTTTGTTTCGGGAAATCCGCGCAGCGAAATTCCCGAAACAACGGGAAATCCACGCAATGGACGCTTTCGGGAAATCCGCTCCATTCCCGAAACAACGGGAAATCCGCGCAATGGACGCTTTCGGGAAATCCGCGCAGCGAAATTCCCGAAACAACGGGAAATCCGCGCAATGGACGCTTTCGGGAAATCCGCTCCATTCCCGAAACAACGGGAAATCCGCGCAATGGACGCTCCTCTGGTCAGCGAAGCTAAACAACGAAAACCTTTTTTTGTTTCGGGAATGGAGCGTAGCGGATTTCCCGAAATTTTTGTTTCGGGAATGGAGCGTAGCGGATTTCCCGAAATTTTTGTTTCGGGAATGGAGCGTAGCGGATTTCCCGAAATTTTTGTTTCGGGAATGGAGCGTAGCGGATTTCCCGAAACCTTTTTTTATAGAATATCAAATATCCTCTGGCACCACCGACATCGGTACTCCCGCACTCAAAATACCATAAGCTATCCAAGCCGCAATCCCTGCGTACACAACACGCGGTATCCATTCTGCCAACATTTCGTTGTGCCTCGCAATCTCTTCGGATTCTAATTTAGCATAATGGAGCATCATATCAGCTAAACTACCCGTTTCTTCGCCTGTATAAACCAGTTGAATGGCAAGTGGATTAATCCCTTCTACTTGTGAAAGTGCTTGTGCAAAAGTATCGCCTTTTTGCAAACGACGGCTTATTATCTCTAATCGTTGGCGCAAAATAGCGTTTTCAACCACTTGATAAGCTTTGGGCAATGCCTCAAGAATCGGCAAACCGGCTTGCATCATCAGCCCTAATGATTGTACAAAATCCCGCATACGCCGCCGCACAAACCAACGACCAAAATACGGCGCATTCATTTCCAGCTTATCCCATAAGTGCAAAAACACAAAAATAATGAATGCCAATTTGATAATCAAACCCACCGTCGCGCTCAAATAGCCACCGAGTGTTATTTCCCCCAAAAATAAAGCGGGAAAGGGTTGGATAAATATCGCCAACACCAAAACCGTCACGGGCAAAATTAAGCGTGATTTAATTTTCCGCGCTTGTCGCGCTTTTTCCTCATAAAACTGCCCCAATTGTCGAAAAATTTCAGCCAGAATGCCCCCCGCTTCTCCTACCTTAACCAGCGTGGCATCTAAACCCACAAACAAACCCGCCCGCGCTCCCGCCTCAGATAAGGGCTTTCCACGTTTAAGATAAGTCAACGCCACCTGAGCCCGTTTACCAGTCTCGCCCTGATTTATCATCGTCATCGCCTGCTGTATGGGAATGCCAGAGCTTTCCAATCTACTCAGTTGCAAATAAAGCTGAGCTAAATCTTGTGGGGGTAGTGGCTGTGGTTTTCTAATCATAATGATGTGTCTTGCTTTATTATGTTGGTACAGAACTTGCTTATGCAATTGTGCAGCATAATTTATTATTATGAATAACAATCAAATAAAAATGGAGGAGAGATAAGCCTATGCGAATCGCCCAAAGTATAGGATTAGCATTAAGTTTGGCACTATTCGCTTTTAAAAGCGTTTATGCCGTTTCACCCAATGAACCCATTAAGCCCCTGCCATTGGCACTTAATCTGAATCCAGACAAAGTGGCATTAGGTGAACAGCTTTTTAATGACAAACGACTATCACATGATAACACTATCGCCTGTGTCAGTTGTCATGACTTACAAAAAGGGGGAACAGATCAATTGCCGCGTTCCTTTGGCATTAATAATGCAATAGGCGATATTAATACGCCAACCGTATTTAACAGCGGCTTTAATTTTCGACAATTTTGGGATGGGCGAGCCGCCTCTCTGGAGGAACAAATTGATGGTCCCGTACATAATCCCAAAGAAATGGGGAGCCATTGGCAGGAAGTCATTGGCAAGTTAAAAAAAGAGCCCGCTTATCCCAAAGCGTTTAAAGCTTTGTACGCCGATGGCATTAATGCTCAAAATATCAAAGAGGCCATAGCCACCTTTGAACGCTCCCTCATAACACCCAATGCCCGTTTTGATCAATATTTGCGTGGTGATGAAACGGCTCTCACTGATGAAGAAAAACAAGGCTATGCCATATTTAAACAATATGGTTGTGTTACCTGTCATCAAGGGACCAATATTGGTGGCAACATGTATCAAGTTTTTGGGGCTTTGAATAATTATTTTGAGCAGCGGGGCAATATTACCAAAGCAGATTTAGGGCGGATTAATGTCACAGGAAAAAAATATGATCGACACAAATTTAAAGTACCCAGCTTACGCAATGTGGCATTAACAGCCCCTTATTTTCATGATGGCAGTGCTGATACTTTGGAAAAAGCGGTCGATGTCATGGCTAAATATCAACTCGGACGCAAAATACCAAGACGGAAAAAACGCTTAATCATTAAATTTCTCAAAACTTTAACAGGCACATATCAAGGAAAACAACTTAAATGAAACTCTCGACTGGGTTTAGCGTAGCGATCTTCGTTGCGGGAAATCCGCGGAGCGAAATTCCCGAAACAACTTTTCTGGACAACTATATCAAGGAAAACAACTTAAATGAAATTATTTGTCGGTGTTCTATCAATTGCTATCCTGATTTTTTTGTATAATCAAACCAAAATGGTCAATATTGAGCAACATAATCAGCTTGTTGATACTTTGCGTCAACTTAAACAATTGGATGCGACTTGGACTGAAGAAGTGTTGCGTTCGCGGGTGTCTTTGAATAACAATTATGACAAGATAGCCACAATTACAACTCTTTTAGAAGACTCTCGTGATCGTTGGCTCGCCTTTGAACTAGCCCGCCTGCCGCAGGTGGATACACAAAAAAAGGCTTATTTAGCACTCTTAGAAGAAAGAACTGAACTCGTTGAACACTTTAAGGGAGTGAATGCGATTTTTTCTAACTCGATACGCTATTTTCCCTCGGCTGTCGCTGAATTAAAAGAATTTTCTGGGGTTTCAATTTTCGCCGCTAATGAATTGTTGAGTGCTGTCTTAAAATACACTTTAGTCCCTGATGCAGAAACACGAGCGCAAATTCCGCAGCTTATTGCCGCTTTGCAAGCCAGAACGGATAGTGATGAAGATTTAATTGAGCAGATTGACATTATCACTTCTCAGGCTAACGCCATACTGAAATATAAACCAGAGATTGATGAAGTCTTGGAAAAAATTGCTATCCTAAATGCGGCAAGCGTGCTTGATAGTTTGACAGATACTTATGTCGAACTTCAAGATGCCCGTTTACTGGAAAGAGAACCGTACCGTCAAGCATTGCTCATCTTTTCAGGCATATTATTGCTTTGGATTGCTTATATTGGTTATCGCTTAGGGCGCAGCTATAAAGCACTCGATGTCGCCAACCAAAGCTTAGAAAAACGAGTTGAAGATCGTACCAAAGAATTGTCAGACACATTGCATCGTTTAAAGGAGTCACAATCACAACTCATCCAATCCGAAAAAATGGCTTCGCTTGGACAAATGGTGGCGGGAGTGACGCATGAAATTAATACGCCATTAGGTTATGTCAAAAGCAATGTCCAATTGATTCAATCCTTCCTTGTCCAGTTTGAAGACTTTTTGCAGGCACATGGCAAGTTGATGGCATTATTCTGTTCGGAAACGGTAAATCAGGAAAAATTACAGACTCAATTGGAAATCGTCACGGGATTGACGACAGAACTCCAAGAAGATGAAACCCTCAAAGAGGCGGAAGAACTGCTCAATGATTCGCTCCACGGTTTGACAGAAATTTCTGAGTTGGTCATTAATTTGAAAAATTTCAGCCGCTTGGATTTAGCAAAAGTCAGCAATGTTGATTTGCATGAATGCCTAGACAGTAGTTTGTTGATTGCCAAAAACTTACTTAAAAACAAAGTCACCGTTAATAAACAATATAGCGAAATCCCCAAAATAAAATGCTCGCATTCACAGATAAACCAAGTCTTTCTGAATTTATTGAGTAACGCCGCCGATGCCATTGAAACTCAAGGGACAATATTGATAAAAACCCGTGCTGAAAATGAGCGGGTGAGTGTGGAGATACAGGATGACGGCAAAGGTATTGCCGAAGATATATTACCCAATATTTTTGATCCTTTTTTTACCACCAAAAAAATCGGAGAAGGGACAGGCATGGGACTTTCCATCGCCTATAAAATCATCCAACAACACAATGGCGAGATTGATGTGACATCGTCGGAGGGTAAGGGCACGACATTTGTCGTGACTCTGCCTATCCAATAACTTAGCTATTAATTAATTATGACAAAAAAAGCAAGCGTTTTATTTGTAGATGATGAAAAACGTGTACTCAGAAGCTTAAAAGCCTTGTTTAAGCCACACTATAATATTCATATCACAACAGACGGACATGAGGCACTGGAAATCGTTAAAAACAACACAGTCCATGTCATCGTCAGTGATCAACGTATGCCAGTGATGACTGGAGTAGAACTCTTGCGTCAGATCAAACAAGTTTCTCCGACTACCATGCGCCTATTACTAACAGGGTATGCGGATTTACCCGCGATTGTCGATTCGGTGAATGACGGAGAAATATTCCGTTACATTAGTAAGCCTTGGGATAACGACGATATCATCAAGATAGTGAAAAAAGCGGCCCAAATTGGACAGGAACAGGCCGTCAATACCCCCGCCCCTATCGCTACTTCAGAAAAACAAGACATAGAACTATTGGTTATTGATGACGACATTGAGACTTACAATGCCGTCCAAGAAATCATCGGTCAAGAATACACCGTAAAATGGGCAGCTACACTGAACTCCGCCTTTGATATTCTCACTCAAGGAAAAGTGATGGTCATTATTTCAGAGATTCATGTTGCTGATGAAGACATAACTTTGTCGCTTAAACTGATGAAACAGCACCATCCCAATATTATAAGCATTGTTTTGACTCATTTTAACGATGCCCAATCCCTGATTGCTCTCATCAATCAGGGACAAATTTTCAGATTTTTACCCAAACCCATCCGCAAGCCACTTTTGACAAATAGTCTCAACGCAGCTATACAGCGTTATCGAGTCGTTCAACAGCAACCAGAATTGCTGATACGTCACAGTGTAGAGGAACCTAAACCCAATAAGATGACTTCTGGAATCATGACTTTTTTAAACCAAATAAAACCCTCTCAAAAAATACAGATTCATTAAGGAACGCGCATAAAATAACTTGGTCAACTTTAGGGCAACCACTTCGTAGGGGCGGGCAACCACAAGGGATTGCCCCTACACCCGCCCCTACAAAAAATCACGGTTAATGTAATGTAGGGGCAATCCTTTAT
>JSZA02000258.1 GCA_000785145.2 Candidatus Thiomargarita nelsonii | reverse complement strand
TTAGAGCCGGCAAGAATGTTGACGGTTTTATTCGTTGTACTCACCAGCGGTTGTTCTCCCAGATGAGTACAACTACTTTTGAGCCACGCATTAACTATTTCATCTAGGCTCGTTTTTTTAAAAACCGCAATTTATTTTTGTCACTTCTTGTTGGGTAGTCAAAGCGATTTCATAAGGTGGGGAATCAAGCTATAGTGCTCCTAAATGTAAATGCTTTGTTTTTTTGCAGAGCCGTCTGAAACCTTTATTTTTGGGGATTGAAAAAGTTATTGACAACCCCATTTTTCAGACAGCATTTATTCAGGATTGCAAGGCGTACCTTGCACGGGACAATGATTGGGGTTCCCTTTTTTTGATGGCAAGAATGATCTGTCGTTGTATGACTTAAAGGGCTATGTAATTTTTCTGGATGAGTTTGATTATCTGCCCACAGCAATGCTGGACAACATTATTGAGGGCAGAAAAAACATTCGTCCTGTCAATTTTGTCTCATTGTTTTGTGAACATTTTGCCGGCAAGAATAATGCTCACGAAGTGATGCAAAAAGCCATCGACATTGCGGGAGAGTTTGAAAGTGACATGATGAAATTGGGTTTTTCATTTCCCAGAGGCAATACCGAAAAATATAAGTTCTCTAATGCGGATGGACTGTTCAGAAGGGCAGATGATTCAAATTTCGGCTATATCTTTGATGGCGGATATACCGTTTCTTCGGGTGTGTTTTATCTCCGAGATGAAGTCGTGTCTGATGGCGAAAAGTCGTTTGTTTTTACTGATAACGATAGCGATGCCTCTTTCTTGTCTTTCTATGACATGGTTAAGTCTTTTGAAAACAAGATATTTAACTTTTTTAACAATCTTAGAAATAAGGTGCTTAAAGAGGAGAAAAAATCTGGAAAAACAGAGGGTGCATCGTTTTACGACACCTTAGTGAGAGATGTTTATAACGAAAATAACGATGTCTCCACCACAGAGTATCAAAAATTCATTGAATACAACCATCCTGCCAACCGCTTAGCAAAGGTTTCTATAAGGAAATTGCTTGATATTGTTAAACATGATTATATTCCCAATGCTAAAAAAAGCAAAGAAAGTGTTATCAGTGAATTGTCGTTGCCTGAGTCGCAGGTAGAATTTGACAAGGATTATGTCGAATTTTCTCCAGATTTAAAGGGCTCTTTGTTAATTAATGAGAGTGCCGTTAAACGCGCCGCTAAATGGATTTTGCCAAATCCCAACGATTTAGCTCCTGATTGGGAAACTTATGTTTTTGCCTATCGTGGTGAAATTCGATTGCATTTTGCTGCCGGCATTTCAGGTATTATCAATAAACGCCTATCTTCTTATGTCTTGAAAAAATGCACTGTGATAAAGCTTCGTAAATCCCTCAGCCGCGAGAGTGATTTTGAAGCATTGTCGAGATATCCAAACATCAGGCAGCTAGATTGTGATGATCGATTTTATTCTGAGGGTTACAACTACAATCAAATTAGAGATGCTTCTAATTTCCATAATCCCCATCTGGTTTATATCAATAATTACAACATGCCAATAACACCAGAAGGCAGGCTGTTTGCGTTGACAGCGAGAAATCTGGTTTTTGGTTTGACGGCAACGGGTGATATTGAACGCCACTTTGGTTCTTTTGCGTTGCGCTGGCATAGTCATGCCTTGAAAATTTTTCAAAAAGCACAAGAAGAAAGTGCTGATGGTTTTAAGGTTTATATTGATCCGGGCTTTGAGGCTGATGATAAAATGATTGCTGCGATGCTTGAGCAGAAGAAGGCGCTTAGAAAAACCAAGCTGCTGGGTAGTGTCAGAGATGCGGAGCCTCTGAATGGCAAAGATGAATGGTCTGGAAAATTGCTCAAGGGTTTGGACTATCTCGGCGCGAATGGCGTGTATCTCTATGGCGATGAAGATGTGAAAGAGGGCACCAAAAAACGTAGGCTGAATAGAGTCTCCAGACATTTTGAGATTTTGCGTTGGATATTAGAGGAAAGTCAGCGGGAGACTCATCTGGTGTTTACAGATACTTTTAGTTTGACGCTGAAAATATTTAAGTGGTTTTCTCAAGTCAGTCAATCCGATGATCTGCCTCATGGATTTTTTGAATTTCCTCAGTTTATGAAGTTTCGTTGTGCGGGGGAAGTTGTCAGTGCTATTGAAATTGAGCGTGTTGTACAAGGCGAGGATGGGGATAAAGGCATTCCCACGGTGTTTTCTTTCACACTGAATCGAGATTTGAACCAGCAAAAGCGTTGTTACGTGATTTTTGCCAATGCGAACACTTGGGACAACATTTACGATAATAATAAACAATTCTACAATCAAATATTTGACAAAGGGGCTGAAGAAAATCGGCGAGTTGTCGTGATGACGCAACATGCGTCCGCTTCCAATGGTGTTAATCTTCAATTTGCCGTCAAAACCGGCGATAACAAACCTGTGGAAAAAGATTTTGAGGGTATCCATATTCTTGATCCGCAATATTACTATTTCTCCGATGGTAGAAAAGATGACGACACCGATGATGAAGACGATCATCGTGATGATTCTGCCGTCAAAGAAAAAGCGATTTATTTGGCAAGCAAGCTAAAGATTAACGGAGTGATTACCACAGCCCAGTTAAAAGACTTTATTGGTCGATTTCATTTTGGCGACATGAATAGGCTTTATCGGTGTGATTTGTTCGCGCTGTTTTCTCAGGAGATAGGGCGTGTGGAAAGAACCAGACGTGAAGCGCGTTCTACTGAGGTGACGATTAATCCTGAGATTCGTGATGTGATTGAACTTATTTTGGATGATGAGATCAATGGGATGGTGATTGGAGAAGTCATCTATCGGCAAAGGCAAAATAGAATCTCAACACTTTTGAATGATATTTTGAAAGATTTGGATAAGTCGGCGAACAAAACCCGTCGTTACAATAATCGGCGGCGTGAACCATTGAGGGGTATTTCGGCAAGATACCTCAAGGAAATGGATGTCATTATTAATAATAGGTTGCCCGCTTTACGCGCTGGCAGTTTGTCCGAGGAAAATGCCACAAAAGTGAGAAAGTTATGGGCTGATATCAGAACAGCCGCGTTAAAAGGTGAATATGAAGCCCAGTTAGACGGTTTTGATTTTCGTCATTTGTGTCGAGTGGAAACCAAGTATATCACTTATGATGAAAATGACAGAGAAGTTGTCTATATCAAAGATGACAGCATTATTCCCAAACCAGAGCCCAAGTGTAAGCGTTATTATCTCAATAGCGTTTATGAAGTTGTTCAGGAAAACACGGTGATAATAAATTCTTTTATCCGAAAGGGTTTTCAACTGACTAATTCCTGGCTTAAAAAAGCCTAGATCGAGAAAAGAAAGCCGTGTTTACAAAGTAAAAACGACTTCCTTTCTCCTTAAATCCATCAACTATGACGAAATATGTAAAATGTTTCGTGTGTATATATATGATATGAGTTGGGGATTATTCGACAAGGCTCGTGGAGATGGTTATTCACGGATGCACTGCACGTTGCGTGATCAAACGATTATGAAAGATGGGACACAATACGCTTACTACATACTTAAAGGTCGTTTGCGAATTTATCTATGTCTCCCACCTACCGTGCCGCCGTTGAAACTGCGTGACTATGATAATCTCCTGATGAATTATAGAGAATTTGATGCCAGCACAGCAGATACGCTGGATTTAGTGGCACTTTTCAAAGTCGCGCTTAAAAATTTCTGCGTGAAAGATGAAAGCGATGTGGCTTTTACGGGTAAAGGCAAAATTTATTTTCCAACTGGGGAAATGTACAAACCCGAAGATAAGCCTGGTGTCGAGCATAGAAAAGTGCTGGCTATTACGCCGATACACAATTGGCGACGCGATAGACAACTGGTACGTCAAAGCGATGGAGAGCATAACACACTAGAAATACTCATGCAGGACAATTTGGGCAAAATGCGCCTGTTGAGTAAGGCGGCACTGACTCAAAAAAAGTTGCAATGGCAAACTTATTACAGAACGCCTAACAATGGTCAGACTTTTATCCAACTGATCCCGCATGATTTGAATAACATCAATACAATAAACGTCTATGAAATCAAGGGAGAGAATAGAGCAGCCACCCCTAGCCAAACGACGCAACCAAAAGATAAAGATAGCAAAGAGCCTAAGAGAGCAGGCAGAAACAAGATTATCAATGTCTCAATTAAAAGTGAAGAACGACTGAAACAGTCAAGATGCTATGTACTCAACCAAAACTTATCTGACGTACAACGCTATTTGCAAAACCTTGGCATTGATGCTGAAATACAGGTGCTGAGTTTTTCAAAGGTATCAACTGGGACTAACAAAGAGTGCAAAAACGAATTGCCATTCACTGATTATCCTGTGACGCTGATTGATGCGCGATTGAACAAATCAATAGATTTTGAGGAAGTTGTCAGAGCGTTACGTGCTGAGAGAGGCAAATGTCAATTTGTGGTCAAAAAAAAGGCGGCAATGGAAACCCCCGGAGAAACTGAGAGGTTTTTAGTCATTCGTGATTATGGCAAAGCCGCCTTTGAAGAAAATGGTCCACTTAAAGAAGAATATGGTGATGATCCTTATCGTGACGACGACAAGTTAAAGGCGAAAGGCGTTGTGCTGAAAACCTTAGTCATCAATCCGCAAGATCGAAAGTTGACCAATAAAAGTGCTGATGATGAGGATTATGACATCGAAACTGATGAAGATGACGATGAGAAAAAGGAAATGCAAGCCCACTTTAAAAACAGTGGCAAATATCTGCAATATGTTCTGCCCTCTAATGAGACGCAAAAAAAGGCACTCAAAAGGGACTTGACAATTAGTCTCAGCGGCTTACACATCAGAGATATTTTGATGAGACATGAGAATATTGCTGACAGGTTTCCATGCGATAGCCTGATGAAAGGCTTGGTATTCTTGTACCGGCAAAAAGCACTCTTTGTGGAGAATGGCAATTTACACATAATCAATCTGTCTGATAGTGATTTTGACAGAGAATTTCATAGAATCACAGAGAGAGACTATGACGAGCTTGTAGAACAGATAGACAGTTACTATTCGTTTGATGATGATAAACCTTTAAATAAGGAACAAGAAAAAGAAATCGTTAAAGGGCATCAGTATATTATTGTGTCCAAAGAGTTTGTGGTTGAAATAACCAAAGGCAATGATTGCCGTGCGTTATTTGATACTGATATTATGTTACAACGCCTGCTCAATAGAACCGAGCCAAAGTCGATTAAGGATTTTATGGTGACAACTGAGACTGATGATCCAAGCGTCGCTATATGGAACAATTTTCTGAATAAACTCAGGCGCGATGGTACGACTTCTGCTTGTTATGAAGATTTGGTAAAAGCAAAGACTAAGAAGTCAAGCAGCACTTTGGGCGGATATATTGAACTCGGTAAGACTCATCCGAATTCAAAATCCAAATGGGATAATGATTTGTCTGATTATCTGGGTATTGATCTCCGTTCAACCAAGAAAACGGTCACGGATTGGTCAAAAGGCATACTGTTTGATCAGGAAAAGCTGCAATATATGGTGGGGCAGAAAAATGCTTTTAAGGATGGGCAGACGCGGAGTAATTTAATTCGTGGCATTATTTTGATTGATGGCGTATTCAATCCTGATAAATTTTTTCCCTTGCTGGATGTCTCTTTTGTGCGTTATAAACAGTATACAGTGTTGCCGTTTCCATTTAAGTTAATCGAAAAGTTTATTCAACTTGAAGAAATTGGGTATCATTCGTGAAGGACGCGGAGCGTCCAAATAGGCATTCCCACGCAGAGCGTGGGAACGAGAAAAAATATGATTTGAAATCTTATGAACAATCCAACCCATAACCAATTAATTCACCGTTTCCGTCATTTTTTATTTGTCTATAAAAAAGAGCAACTCGTTGGCTATCTCTATTTTGAAAAGGGACAACATCAGTTTGCATATTCCAGCCACTATCTTTCTCAAAAAGAGCCTAAACCGGTGTCACTCGACTTGCCATTGACTGAAAGGTTTATTGTCAGCGAAAGAATGTTTAATGTGTTTGAACAAGTGATACCAGAGGGGCAGGATAGGAAACTTTTGGAAAAAAAAGCCGGCTCAGCCAATGATTTTGATCTGTTGCCACTCTTAAAAGATATTTATGGCGATTTACAATTTTCTAAAACCGCCTTGCAATTTGATGAGAAAGCAGACTCATTCACTTATGCCAATGTTAAAGCTGAAATCCTTGGCGAAAATGATTTTCCAAATGTCTTAGACATGGCACTCGATATAGAAGAAAAAACACTCTTTCCTCCAAACAATAATCAGTTGAAAAATTTTCGCCCATCTGGTTTATCGGGGTTTCAACATAAACTGTCTGTGGTGATGAATGACAACACCATTCGTCAACCGAACAAAAATGAGGAAAGTTTGTGTCCGCGACACCACTATTTTATTAAACCTTATCATCCGGGCTAATCCTGAAAGTGAATATTATTTACCGCAGTACGCGATTAATGAACACTTGTTTATGA
>JSZA02000247.1 GCA_000785145.2 Candidatus Thiomargarita nelsonii | reverse complement strand
ATTGCAATTGTTGTTATTAGATTGTTTAAAGCCTAATCCTAAGAAACGTCCGGCTATTGATGAGGTGATAGAGCGCTTATCGAGTTTGCTGGAAAAAACGGAGAAAAAACAGTCTCTCATTCATAAGGTTGCGCCCACTAAAGAGTACCCGCGAGCGACTTTGTCCGGTGGTGTTGCTGTTCCTGTTTTCGTCTTTGAAAAGTCGGATTTTTTGGTCCAAGACACAGAAACGAATTGACGCTGGATGTGTTTATAAAACATAAGCCCAAACCCGTTGAATTAAAGCTCACTCTCCGTTTTCCTATCCCTGCCAAACCCGTGCTGAAGAAGTTGCCAGATAAAGTGCGTGGCAGGCCGCTTTTTACGTTTGCCCATAGAGGTTGAAAATCAGGGGGGAGAAAGTTGTCAGCTCACAAACGTTGAGGTGGTTATCCGTCGTGGGCGTGAAGAGATTCGCCATTTGACTCCTCCAGCACCACAACAAGCTTATCTGTTGGAGGCGGGTAAAACTCATTCTTATACTCTCAAGATTCAGTTAGTGGATGAACAGCAACAGCCGATTGCTGCAAAACGTTATCAGTGTGATGTAGAGCAAATGGTGGTAGAGGAGGATTTGGATCGTTCTCACTTGAAGTTGACTACCGAGTTGGAGGTACGCAGTAGTCAGGATTATACCGGTATTGTGACTATCGACTTTGGTACAAGGGCAACGGCGGCGGCTTTTTATCCTCAAGATAATACGGAACAAAGGGCGATTTCTCTGCCTTTCTCAGAAAAGGATAGCTGTTTACCGACCGCAATCGCGTATTATTTGGATGAAGAAGATCAATTGCAATATGATATTGGTTATGATGCTATTACGCTGTTAGATAGTGGGAAATTTTCTGATCTCGTTTATTTGGATAATCTTAAATGGCGGTTGGATGAGTCTGAGCCAGTCTTATTACCAGATGACAGTGAGCGGACGTGGGAAGATATAGCAGTTGATTAGTCTTAAGACTTTTAGGCATGATACGGTAGGTGATGGCGTATTTAAGGATGGTTTCGGCAAATATGGGGTACTCACTTACGATGTGGGCGTGTGGCGTACTGATATGTCATTGTTTTTGAGAGAGATTGAAAACGTTGCCAATATGCGGGTGACTGAGCTAGGCACAGACGGTACTGGTAGGGGAGATGCTTGTTTTTTTGGTAATGGATTTTCCCGTTTATTATTTAAGCGGATGCCAAAGTCGATCAAGTCCTTGAAGCAAATCAAAGACAAAAAGTATGGAGAACGCTTTTTGACTGACTCGCGTCCAAGCAGGCATTCCTTTGCGGAGCAACGGAACGAGAAAACAACGATATGAATAAAATCAAATCAAAAATACTGAAATTTTTCCTTGAAAATAAAAAGCAAGAGATAACAGAGCCTGAAATTGTCACGGCATTGAATCTCAATCAAGAAATCGTGCAACAATCTCTACGCGACTTCAAAAAAGCCGGCCGGATAGCAGATTTTATACAGGGGCGATATAAACTGATGACCCCCAAAATCTACTTTAACAATTTTTTATTGGTTTATAAAAAAAATCAACTCGTTGCTTATCTCAATTTTGAAGAAGGACAATATAGTTTTGCCTACGACAGCAACTATCTATGTGAACAGAAGGCATCGCCCATCTCACCCAAAATGGAACTGACTGAAGAAATCCTTTATAGCGAAAAAATATTCAATGTTTTTGAACAGTTAATTCCAGAAGGGCAGGATAGAAAAATACTGGAAAAACAAGCAGGCTCTGCCAATGATTTTGACTTACTACCCTTTTTACAGCATGTCTATGGCGATTTACAGTTCTCCAAAACAATACTTAAATTAGAAAATCATTCTCATGCCATAAATTTCGTTGATATAAAAAATGACCTCCTTGGAAAAAATAGCTTTCCAAATATTTTAGAGATGGAAATTCACATTGATGACAACACGCTATTTCCAGAAAATAACCCCTTGGACAAAGTGGTTAAAGTGTTTACCCCCTCGGGATTATCGGGTTTTCAACATAAACTCTCAATCGTTGTTAACGGTAAAATCATTCGACAACCTAAAGAAGGAGAAACGGCGTATTATTTTATGAAACCCTATAGTCCCCAAAAAGCCAATCCACACAGCGATTATTATTTCCCTCATTTAGCCATCAACGAACACCTATTTATGACTTTTGCCAAAAATGAGCTTGGTTTTGAGGTACCGAGCAATGGAATCGTCAAACGTCAAGGGGACAATGAATATCATTATATCGTCAAACGTTTTGATAGATATAAAGGCTATAAATTTTCATACCATGAATTTGCAACACTGATGGGACTCGATAGTGAAACCAAGTATCAAAGTACCTCAGAAAAGATGTTTAAACGACTCAAAAACTATCTGACGCTGCCCAATGAACGTTTGACGCTTCTCAAATATTATTTTTATTCGATGCTCATTGTGCATGAAGATATGCATACAAAAAATCTGTCGGTGTGTGCTGAGGGAAAAACTATCACGATGTCACCACTTTATGACATTGCAACGACGGCGATTTATCAAAATACTTTAGGATATGAAACCCATCTACCCATTAATGGCAAACGAAGCAATATCCGCCATAAAGATTTTTATGTGCTAGTCGATATAATGGAAATCAACCGAAAAATTTTCGATAAAGCCGCTTCATTTATATTATTTAATTACACGCATAAACTTCCTGAATACTTTGAAAAACTGGAATATTTTTTTTCAGACGCAAAGATTTATAAAAAGAGTCGTGCTAATTTATCTGGCAAAAAACCACGACTGACTCAAGTCTTGTCGTTAGCTGAAACCATGATTCGATACCATCAAACCCGGATCAAACTACTTGAAAAAAATGGCTGGTATGCACAACTTGGCGTTCCAATTGAGAGCAAAACCATCTGATTCACCCTCGCGGATCAGTAGTGCCCAGCCAACTCTTGTGGAAACTATGGGTACACCTGTGGCTAGGTGATATTGACAGTCGATTTTTGCTTGTCGTAATAATTGGGACTGGGTATCTAGTGCAGGAGAGCGGAAATCTCAAGACCATCCAAAGGACCCAGTTTAAATATCAAACCGTTAAAACCGTAGGGAACTTAACTAAATTTAGCACACTAAACTGTAAACTACTTTTGAAGGATGCCGAATTTTCGCAAGATGGAGAGGTTTTCGGGTTGGCACAAGAATTGGTTGCGAAATATTCATGTAGCGTATCCACCGAGTTTTATATATAAATCATGTGGATACGCTATCGCTTAATCCACCCGACTTATGCACCTTTAAGTTATTTAGAGACAAGTCTAATATTGATAAATAAGGCGTTCCCAATAGGACCTTAGGAACGATAGGCTGAGTCGTTACGTTTTTTGCAGAATTTCTAGGGCTTTTTTAGCCTCTTTTTCAGTTAAAGCATACTCTGTTTGAACGAAATGATCGGCAAACAATTTTTTTATATCAATTGCATGAGCCCAACTATCATCAATAATCACGAAATGATCAATTTGCTTATGTCGTTTGATTCTTAAATATTCTTTGATATTATCAGCCCGACATTTTGAATATTGAAAATAGCCAGTCACATCAACTAGATATTTATCTAAATCATGGAGACTAAATAAAAGTTGTAGCTGTTTTAAATCATTTGAATCTTGCCAATCTGAAGAAATGACAATTTTACACCCGCTGTATTCGCAGATTAATTTTAGCATGCCAACGGCCTCATCACTCCAGTCATATTGAACCGCTGCCATGTCATAATGATTCAAGGATTTAAAATCGGCATCATCATATTTGGCATATTTTTCCCTTAATGCCTTGACACTATCTAGGTGTTCAAATCTTTCTTGACTGCCGATTTTCTGTAAGACTCCATCAATATCTAAAAAGATGACCTTTCCAAAAGGTTCTTGATAAAATTTTATGAAATCTTCAGTCATTCCATTTAAGCGAAAAAGATCATCTAACTTTTCTTTTTCATAAGCTTCAATTTGGGTTATCAATTGGTTTAAATCATCAGATTCCTTGATTGTTTGATACTTTTTGGTGTGAGTATCTAATTCTTGAAGCAAGTAGATTTCCTCTGCTTTTTCAACAATATAAAAATGCAATTTCCAAAAATAAACCTCATGATTTTGATTGTAAATTTCTCTGCCCTTATAAACTACGTTCTCATTGTACATAAATGTACTCCTATTTTATTTTATAATAGGTAAGGATTAAAGCATAAGTTTTCAAGTCTTTTAAAAAATAAATTCTTTGACAGAAATCCGATTTTAAAAAAAAATCGGATTTCTCTTTTGAGAGCGCATTTACTGAGACCATAACACTGATAACGGCATAGCATAATACCGTTTGTTCTCACCGCTAAATGGCAGTAATCTTGAACCGGTATAGAAAACTAGCCCATATTTGAGCCGCCCTCCAACCCATTCAGCCAATTTTCTTAGCCCTTTAAAGTCACTTTCTCGTACTGTGCTAGAAGCCTTAACTTCAATACCAATTAAATAACCATCGGCTTGTTCCAGAATAATGTCCACTTCATTTTTCTTGACATCTCGAAAATGATAAATATTCATACTTTCTTCTGCCCACGCGAGATGTTTGAAACATTCCATCACGACAAAGCTTTCCAGCAAACCGCCATAAAATGTTGAAGTCAGTAATTGTTGCGGTTTTTTCAAACCAAGCAAATGACAAGCCAGTCCAGTATCAACGGTATGTAATTTAGGCATTCCAATCGTCTGGCGTTTAGCCCTGTTTTTGACAAAAGGATAGATACGTTTGACAATAAACATCCATTCCAATGCTTCGATATAGGATTTAACGACTTTATCATTCAGAGCCAAGTCATTGGCAATACTGGCATATTTCAATAGATTACCACTTAATCCCGCTAAATAAGGAATGAGCGTTTTCAGTTTGGTGTGATAGTCACCTTTAGCCGTATAAATACTCTCAAAATCCTTGAATAAACGACCCTGAATATAAGACTGAAACCAAATTTGTCTCGCACGAGGACTTTTGCTTTGCAGCTCTGGATAACCCCCATTAATCAATGTTTGTGCGAATTGCTCACGATTCACTCTTGGAAGATTATCGGGTACAGATAGACTATCAGCCAGCAAAAAATCAATCAGATTAAAGTGATTGCCAGCTATTTCTGTGACAGACAGAGGATAAAGTTCGATTCTCGCTAGATGACCGGGCAAACCTTCTTGTGTTTTAGCAGAACTAAAAATATCGGCTGAACCGGTGAGAAAAAAACGCCCACGTTCGTCGGGCTGTAGCTGATCAGAGGCTAATTTAATCGCCGTAATCAGTTCGGGGACAGATTGAAATTCATCCAACACGACGGGTTGATCCATAAAGCTATCAATAAAGCCATGCGGATCGCTTTGAGCCGATGCCAGTACAGTTGGCTCATCTAGTGAGACATACTGCATGCCTAAATCGTCGGCAATTTGAAGAGCCAATGTGGTTTTACCTGCCTGCCGGGGACCTGTCAGATATAAAATACGGAACTCGTCTAGTAGTTCTTTGAGTAAGGTTTTGCTATAGCGTGGATACATGGTTTCTCATCATTGATTTGACGATAAATAGCCTAACATAATACGAGTTTTTTGCCAAGAAAATACGAGAAATGACGATATTGAATTGGAAATAATCCCCCAAAAAAAACTATGGTGGCAAAATACTGTGTTGGAAAGTTTGATTTTCTGAAAGCAGTTTTTGGTAGTGGTGCAATGTGGGTGATATAAAAATCAATCTGTTAGTGTAGGGTGCGTCCCACGCACCATATCACCACGAACCATTAATCTATAGCGACATCAAGACGGTACGTGGTATGTACACTACGCTTGTTTGTTGTTCCTTCTTGAAAACGTGCGTTAAGCACAGCCTCACCGATAATCTGGTATCACATTGTAGGTGACACCGCAGTGTGAAGTGGGTGGCCATGTCCACGAGGGAGCACAACCACCTCTTCCCGAACGCAACGTGCAGCTCTCACCGCATTGCGCTCTCCAGAGCAACTTTTTAAGTTGATATTCAAGGGGTCTTTGCCAGTCATACGACTGAACCCACTCTCCTATCAAACCGTTGTTCCTGCAACCCTTCCCCTTCTCCCACTATTAATGGGACGTATCTAATGTCAATGACAGTTAGCCGAGTACTACGGTTGCTCCGTTGTCATAGGAATTGCGTACCGATGACAATCCCCTAGTTAAAGCTGATTCGAGGTCCACATTTAGGTACTCGTTCCGTCATTTAACACTCTACTTGAGTGTGGCACCAATCAGACATTTAGCACATTAACCACTACTTAATGTGCTATAATTGGTAACAAGTTGCACCGGAATTCTCGTTTGGTCCACGATTCCAACCATGACTTGAGTTCAGGCAGTATGGCTTTTACCTTGTGTGGCCTAGCTGAGTCACCTCTTGGACATACCGGTGTCCTTATGACCCTTTTGAAAACATGCTATTGTTCCCCTTGACTTTCGCCTCAAGGTAAGTTTTTG
>JSZA02000248.1 GCA_000785145.2 Candidatus Thiomargarita nelsonii | reverse complement strand
ATCTTCGTTTCAACGAGTTGGTGGGTTTCGATCCGCTCTACCCACCCTACAAAAAAGCTTAACTTAATGGCATTGGGCTTGCACCTCTATGCAGGTGGGATTGGCACAAAATGCCACGGCTCAAGAATACATTGGTTCCCAAAAATGTGGTAAGTGCCATGAGGGGCACTACAATGGCTGGAAAACCACGCTTCACACCAAAATGGAGCAAGACGTGAGCACAACAGGAGAAAATGTGCTTGGCGACTTTTCCAGTGACGATCCCTTACTTCCCTTTACCTTGGATGAAGTGGATATGCTGGTAGGAAGCCGGTTCAAGCAGCGATATGCAAAAAAAATTGGCGATGACTACTACATGTTACCCGCACAGTCAATGCCATTAAGTTAAGCATAAATCCATACATGTAGGGTGGATTAAGCGATAGCGTATCCACCTGATTAATATATAAATATCGGTGGATACGCTATCGCTTAATCCACCCTACATAGTCTTAACTTAATGGCATTGACCCGCACAGTGGAATGTCGAAACAAGAGAATGGGTAGCTTATCATCCCAAAAAGGATTGGTGGGCAGCACTCTATCCTAAAGAATGGGACAAGCGCCCCACCTCAAAATTGTGTGAAGGATGTCATACCACCGGCTTTGATATTGAGACCAAGGTGCCGGCTGAACGTAATCTGTTGGTTACACACCTGGAGATGATTTAAGAAAATATTGGCTTTATGATCAACCCACAGGAGAGACAGGCTATGCCTATGGGCTGATGGATATGCCCATGTAAATCGTGTTCAAGGGAATACCATGATTCAAAGCAAGATGTATCACAAGGGAGTCAGTTGCTTTACTTGCCATGATCCTCACGGTACCAGACATACCGCTTTCACCGTCAAATCGGCCCAAACTAACTCACTTTGTCTCACCTGCCACGGAGAAAATTCTCAAAGTGCCATCTTCAAGAATGATATTTCAGAACACACCCATCACAAAGCGGGCAGTAGTCTATGTATCGATTGTCACATGCCCAAGACTGGTAAAAATGTCACACTGATAAAACGCCAGAATGGGCTTTGAAAGCTGTCACGGATTGGACTTTTATAAAATAAATTTATTGATAGATAAAGACTCAATTCTGGAAAAAGGTTTTCTAAAGCACTATCATTAAAAATTCATATCTATCAAAAAGAGGACTGAATAATGAGTGATTTACACCGCAGGATAATAGTTGGCATTTTCACTGCCTGTGTCTGTAGTGGCAGTTTTGCGGCAACGGTTGTCGAGCGCAATGAGATGGGCAAGATACAAAAAATCATCCTAGATGAACACGCCGCTCGTATAGACAGTTCGGTTTCCAACTACTATACGCTGCTCTACTTGGACAAAGGAAAAGCCTATATGGTTAATACCAAGGAAAAACGTATTGTTGAAATGAACATCATTGGTACTCCCCCCAAACTGCCACAAAATATGCCACCGTGGCAAGCTAGACGGGATCGCCCCTCGCAAAAAGCAGAACTCGTGAAAAAAGGCAATGGTCCCAGTATTGATGGTTATCCCACCATCAACTATCAGGTTAAGACAAATGGCCAACTTTGCTCAGAGAATTATTTCTCCAAAAAGGCAGCCCAAGTGCCATACCTTAAGGCGTTTATCAGAGCTATGTCTGATATGACAAACTCAAGAAAAATAAAAGGGATGCCCGTACATCCTTGCCAAAAGGCGCACGATGATTTGGCAGCAGAATCTATGTCTCTGGGTTTTCCTATGAAAAGTGTGGTCAAAATGGACAAAAGAGGGGGGGTGAGGTTTGAAATTATTAGTATTAAAACGGATGTTGATGTGTCTGCTGATACCTTTACCTTGCCTAAAAGGGGTTATGATGTGATCAGCGAACAGCAGATGATAGCAGAGGGACAGGCGAAAATGCGGCAATGGATGGAAGAATCTAAGCAACGCCGTGGGCATTAAAATAATTACACTCAGGGCAACCACAAGGGATTGCCCCTACATACAATATTCGCCTGTAGGGGCAATCCTTTATGGTTGCCCTAATTTCAGGGCAACCACAAGGGATTGCCCCTACATACAATATTCGCCTGTAGGGGCAATCCTTTATGGTTGCCCTAATTTCAGGGCAACCACAAGGGATTGCCCCTACATACAATATTCGCCTGTAGGGGCAATCCTTTATGGTTGCCCTAATTAGATTTACACAGCTTCAAGGAAAATACGCAACAGTGTCGGATTAAGTTTTTGTAACAGCCGACGCCATTCCATCTCATCATCGCCCTGGGCACGTAGCAGTTGCACGAGCACTTCCAATAACGGTTGATCGGCATTCTCAAAAAATTGATTATCAATATGGTGGATTAATCCTGGCTCCTGTAACAATAACCAAGCCGGAAAATCCTCATCAGACAATTCCTGTTCCTTAAAATCATACCACATAAGCAATAATCGAGCATCAGCTTGGTGTTCGATTTTTTCTGCGCTAAATTTGGCATCCAACCCAAATAAATGGCACCAGCATAGCAGACATTGATCCCATTGTTGCAAATACCAAAAGGCTTTCGCCAAGCGTGCTAATAAAACGGGTTGTTGCTGATAATTTGTTGTATTAATAATAGTGTTTTTGACCTCCCCCCAATTTTGCATTTGTTGCCAAGCATAACTGGCATGTAAATCAGAATCTTGGCTCGCCGAATCGGTCAAAGCTTTGGCCAATCTGCGCCAAGCGGGTGCCACATAATCCCGTGTTGTCTGCCTTAATAGCTTTTGTGCCACCGGCAAAATTGTCGTTTTCAAGCACTCTAATTCTTCCCTGATGAAATCAGCCGCTAACGGTTTCTGAATCTGTTGGGCATAAACAATTAAGCTATCATAATCGCTCAATTGAGGGTGATTGGGTACTTGTTGATCAAGCTGCTCCAATAAAGATTGCGCTTTTGCCAATTCGCGGTTATTCAAGGCATTGATTAGCTGATTTTCCGTTACCACCGATGGGTTATCCATAAATAAATCCATCTGCGGGACATCTTTTTGACGTAACCAAAGGCGGGCTAATAGACGGGATAATTTGGGAACGCGGCTGATTTTCAAGCCGCTGGCGGATTGCCAACTTGTCAATGCCTGTGTTTGAATCACTAATTTGAATTGGGTGGCAAACTGCTCACCTTTATTTAATTGTGAGAGAAGCTTGTCTGTAGGGCAGAGAATGCTATCTTCCAAATAGGGCAATTCCCCCATGCGCCAGCGTTCATATTCAACATATTGCAAGTAGCCTGATTGTAATAACCATTCAATGGGAGAATAACAACCCAATTCCATGATTTGCTTTTCAATGGCTTCACAAATATCTCTTGTCATAATATTAGGCTCGTCTGGCCTTTAAAATTGTACCATATTAGGAGTCCAAGATTTATCTTGGACAAATATCAGTCTCTTCAATTAAAAATCCAACTGATTAATTTATAAAGGTTATAGGCAACCATTAGAATAAATAATTCAATATAGCCTAGAATCAATCCTATCCAAGCTCTTTTTTTTCCTCTCAAATAACCTTCAGAAAGTTGAATATTTTTCAGTGCCATATGTCCAGCGATAATCGCGGGTATTGAAGTCAATCCTAATGAAACCGTTGAACTTGGCGATGCAGGTCACGACCCTTATCCCCCGTGGTGGCAGGAGTTTGGAATGCACCCCGCAAAGTCAGTCTGCAAAACCGGACTTGAGATTTTCAAGCTCATCCGGCTCCTCGGATTAGCGTAATCCATTTTGCTAAGTAGAATGTACATCAATAACTTCTCTCATTAATTGTGGGAGTTTCCCCCCGATTCAATTTACTCCAAGACCTTTATAGTAAATCTCATAGCTACTTGAACGACTTCAAGTTTCCTTGTTATCATCCGATGCAGGTGTTATTATGCCTGCACCAATTCAGGTTCTAAGTACAGTAGAGGTGTCCAAGGGTGGTTTAGTATCTGACGTAGGCGTAATTATCTTTCCTGCCCCGTCTCCCAGACTAAGCACCATCTCAGTGCTCGTTGGCAAGCTCAAACTTTCTGGTGCCATGCCGTTATCTAAGTAGCCCTGTAATTCTGGACTGGTCTGGCTAACCTTTTTGCCCTTGGTACCCTTGTTTTCTCTATGGATTTTGTCGTGGCAGTGTAGGTGAACCAATACTAGGTTCTTGTAACTGTCCTCACCTCCTAAATGGCGGGGGTGTATGTGGTGTGCCTCCGGTAGGTCTATATTTGTAAACCTACATCTGCATACCGGACAAATCCCATCTTGTCTTTTTAGCATTTTCGCTTTGGACGGTGTTATGTTGCCATAGCCTTTGGAAAGCCGTTCCGCCCAATAAGCGGTATCACCATCATAATATGACCTATCGTAACCAACCTTAGCATAACTCCCCGTTCTTTCTTTGTGCTTGGAATATCCCTTGAGATATTTGACGATTTTTCTGTCAATACATTTGCCCACTATTTGAGCAAAAGTCCATTTTCTACCATTCACAGTGCCAAAATACTTGTTTGCCACCCAGCGTTTACCCTTGTTTGGGTGTCTGCGACAAGCCCATTGGTATAACCTTTTCCACAAGAAGTGGTCAAGCTTGCCGAATGCCTCACTCGAATGCACTGTTTTATAGTAGTTTGCCCAACCCGATATTTTGGGTTGAAGCACTGCAATTAATTGCATTGGGGTTGCTGCCTTTAACTTCCATATAGTGTCACTTATCTCCCGATAATGACCTTTTATCTTTTTTTTGGTTGGTTCTACTCGTAATACATGCGTTGCTTTAGCCCTTCGATGTTCAGTGGGAGTACCATTTAACAATTTTAATTTATAGGTACCTTTAACCCGATTTTCATAGTGCCTAATGTGGTGGCCTAGAAAATCGAAACCCTCGGTTGAATGAACAATTTCAGAGGTAAATGTTTTTGCGCGCGCGCAAAAACATTTACCTCTGAAGGTTTTTTCCTCAGATAAAGTTAAACCTCTAACTTCGAGCCAATTGTCTATAAATCTCTTGGATTCCTCAATAACCTTTTTGTCCTCGTGGAGTACCACAAAGTCATCGGCGTATCTAACTAAGTCAAGTTTTAATTTATTCCTGACCTTGTACGATTTCTCTATCCCCTCGTAAGCCCCTTCGGCTTCTTTTGAGATTTCTTTAGCTCCTTTTTGAGCTTTCTTTATCTCCTTTTGGGATTTCTTTGCCTTCTTTGTACTTACGGTTGTTGTACCGATTTTTGTTTTCCAACCTTTTAAGGAGCGTAGGTGTTCAATCAAATCGGTTTCCATTTGGTCTAAGGCTATATTAGCTAATAGTGGTGATATAGTCCCACCTTGTGGTGTTCCCATGTTGGTGCTGTTATAGTCGGATTTCTCCATATAGCCAGCTTTTAGCCAACGTTTAACTATTGGTCTCCAATGTTGCAGAGGCAAAAGTTTTCGCGCGCGAAAACTTTTGCCTCTGCATCAATTTGCGATGCTAAAAATTTGTGGTCAATGTTGTCAAAGCAGCCCTTTATGTCTGCGTCAAGCACCCATTTCTGTTTTTTGAGCAGTACCGCTGCAATTTTCTCAATTGCATCGTGACATCCCATAGCTGGTCTGAATCCATAACTACATGACTCAAACTTCGCTTCATAATATGGTTCAAGTGCAATTTTAGTGACTGCTTGCATTGCTCTGTCCTTAATGGTGGGTATGCCCAATGGTCTAAGTTTCCCATTTGCTTTCGGGATGTATATCCTCTTAGCCGGCATTGGTCTATATTTATCCCATCCACGTTGGATTGTGTCTAGCACATCTTTAACTAAAGCCATTTTCTGTCTAGGCTTATTGACTTTAACTCTATCTACTCCTGCGGTGCGTTTTCCTTTATTTTCCGTTGTGACGGTTCGCACTGCTAAAAGCTTCAGAGGCAAAAGTTTTTGCGCGCAAAAACTTTTGCCTCTGAAGCATAATACGAGTTTTGCAATAGGTACATTAAGCTTTTTGCCTTTTTGTACCGACCTGATTTTGTAGCTTTATAAATTCTCTTTTGCAAATTGAACACAAGTTGCCGCACCTTGCCCCAGATGAGCTTGTCCCAATCCCACCTTGCCATGACAGATTCGATACTTTCGTATCTCGGTTTGTCACAGTGAGATACGGGAACCCACTCAGGGTTCGGGTATTGCCAAAGAATGCTCATAATTTTTAAGTTAGCCTTATCGGTTATTATCCATCGGTTGCCCGATAGAATTTGCTCAATTAAATTCATAACTCAATTATTCCGAGAGTGATTCGGCGTATCCAGTATCCCCCTATGATGGTTTCAACTGACATTGGCTTACCACTCTATCCTACCCGATGCTGTCGCTAAGTGTTTGCACACTCCTCTTGCACTCCTGCAAGTGACATATACATCGTTTCTACTCGTTTCTCTTATATGTTTACCTGTGGACTTAGGTTATACTCAGTAATCGGATGTGTATCGGACAACGCATATAGGCTACATTCGACCCATATACCTACTAACCTTTTGACCCCAAGGAGTCTCTCTATTGCCGACCTTAAAAATATATCCAAATGTGATTGCTCACTATCCATAACGCTTGCCCTTTTGAGGCTTTGAACCCTTGCACTGGCGATGCTGCTACCGGAGTTCTGCTTTCTAG
>JSZA02000384.1 GCA_000785145.2 Candidatus Thiomargarita nelsonii | reverse complement strand
TCTTTTGGAATAATCGGGTGCGTTAATTAAGTCAATGCGTTTTCTGTCTAGCACATTAACAGTCAAAAAATAAGTTGCGTGGGCTCATTGACGAACACGACAGTAATTTCAACAAAAGATTCCACCGAAGTGGTAGTCATCGGCACCATTTAAAATAATTAAATTAATGGTGCGTGATAATTAATGGTGCGTGGGACGCACCCTACACTATTAATTAAGGTGCGTGGGACGCACCCTACGCGAGCTACGCTCGCTAATTCAAAACCTGTGATTAGTGTCATTTTTGATGGCAACCACAAGGAATTGCCAAGACAAAGTCTTGAGCGGCACAAACCCCTTATGGTATAAGGCTGCTTAACTTAATGGCATTGACCTACGCTTGCTTTCACCACTTTTTTCACGCCCTGAATTTTGCCCAATCCAAGTAGCGCAATGTCAAACAATGCCGCAAAGCATTATACACAGATTTGCTTTTGGTGTATGACGCTATCGCTTATACACTCTATGTGCTATATATTTACTTAACTTTAATGAAAATAATGGAATAACCTATTTTTTTCTGTATTCTTTAAATCGTTTATCCAAAATATTCTCAATTAACAATGCATTTTTTAGGTTGTCTTGAATATGATAGAGAGTAGGTACGTTGTAACCTAACGTTTCAGCATAATCTGATATATATTCATCATTTTCATAATATTCTTGGGCAAACTTGTTTGCATCATCATTAAGATCCTCACTTGTTAATTTTCCATCACAATATAAATAAACAAATTCTCCACCAGTAATTTCTCCAGCTCTTAATTTTATTAAGCCATCATTAGCCATTTCTTTTAAAAAAGTTCCCTCTAAATTTCGTTTAATTGCCCAGCCAAGAAACATTCCAATATGGGTGCTGGCATTTTTTTCTGTTAGCTCGGCTGGAAAGTTACCATCATAATGCCAAGAAATATCATCATATTTACTCATATTATTTCTCCAGATAATTTTTTGTGTCTATATAGTCATTTATTTAACTAATAAACTGAGGGTAAGTAGAAGCAATATAGGCTTCAGTATCAAGAATTATTTGATAACTGTATAGATTAAATTAATCATATATTTGCCAGCCTTATTGTGTTATTGAATTGCTAAAAAACATGTCCCTTAATAAGAAACTTGATTAATAAGAAACTTGATAAATCATTTTATGTAGGGTACAGTGATGAGCGCGATAACCCTACAATAACTTTAAGCATAAAACAATAAAATTTATGTCTAGGCACTTATCTATTCTTTTCAGTGTTATTAATGGCTGTTTGGATTCAGGCATAACACGCTCCTTTTTTTAATGGCGAACTTCAGTTGGGATTTTTTTCGTCATTCCCTTCAACTTATCAGGAGCATTTTTACCTATTATTTCCCCTCCCTTTGATTCCATGGCATTATCTTTATCAATTTGAGTTTTATTCCTTTTTGCATTTCCACTCTTTACCTCAATAGCTCTAATTTTACCAGTTTTTCCATCTTTAATTAAATGATCAACTCGTCTATTTGTTTCTGGGGTTTTAATAGTTACCTCACTACCAAGTACTTCATGTCCCTCTGCTTCTAGCTCCTTTTTAACTTCAAGTTCTCGTTGCTTCCCTTGAGCTTTGTTTTTCTTTAATTGTTCTGCTTTTTTTTGACATTTTACTCCTTCTGGAAGTGGTCGCTGTTTTTTTGCACCACAGTGGGTAATGGAACTATCATTTTTCGCCTTATCCACTTTTGGCTTATCTAATTTATTACCATTAATCAGATTATCTTTCTTCCGAGCCAGTTTGGCACGAGCAACTTTAATCGCATCTGCAACTTCATCCATTTTTGCTGCGATCTTAGTTCCCTTAGTAGCCCCCTTGATTGTATCACCTACGACAGGAATTAAGCCAACTGCATCTAATAAAGCACCACCCCAATCACCACTCCAGAGTGATTTGCCTATACTGACAACATCTGCGGCTGTACCAAATGGCGGTGGTGCAAAGCTTGCGGCTGTCAGAGCTGCATCGGCCGCAAGTTCTTTATACTGTTCCTCAAGTTGCTTTAGTTCTTTTTCAGCTTGTTTAATTTTAGCCAGTTCTGTATTATTGGAATTCATAGAGTGCTCCCACGATTCATGGTCTCAGGGAACCAATAACGGTCATTAGTTTTATCTATCGCATAATCTCTTTGAGCGTCAGTGATTTCATTATAGAATCTTTCAATTCGTTCTGGTGCTGATTGTTCAGTAGTACTGGCAATTTCTTTAAACCCCGGAAATTGGTAGAAATTAGCCCCAATTTTCCACATAAAAGTTACGAAGTGTACTTGGCTTGATGGATCATCGAAACCATATTCAATAGCTTTTTTTCTGCCGTTACGGACCATTCGGTATAAGTCTTCGTTACTGAATGATTCATGGAATATTGTTAAGTGTTCGGGCATAAATTCGTTGACATACCAATCAATAAAGCCTTGCTCTTGCGATATTCGCATAGTCATATGTTCTTTTCTGAGCATGAACATAATATTGTTCCATTGTTGAGTGCGTATTGCCTAACATGTAAATCTGATGTATGCATTGATGGTGCGTAAGACTCACCTAATTAATATTAATTATACCATTATTTTGCACCCATTAACCTCAAGCCCACTTTCCCCCTTACTAAACTCCAACAACATTTCACCATCCTCACTCTCCGCCATATAACTATTAACTGCTCCAAAAAATTGAAGAATTTCTTGAAAATTACAGCTTGGCAAAAATATCCGCAACACCCGTGGATCGTAAAAACGAAAAAATAATTCCTCGCCTTCGGGAGCTTTAACTTTCAAAAAGCTGCGGAGATGTTCAAACAATTCTTCTAATTCCACGTCCGCCGTGAGGAAAATCCCCCAACTTTGCCCCCTGCCTTCATCGAGCATCCAAGCTAATAGGCGTGATTCCATATTTACCTTAACTAGATAAGGGGCAACGTCAATGAGTTCCGCTTGCGGTGTGTCAAAAAATAGGGAAAAATATTCCGGCTCATCTTCTAACTCGAAAAGTTGTGCCGGCATTTTTTCAACACGCGCTGCGTCTAAGATAATATATAATTGTTTATCTTGTGCAAAGCTTAATTGGTAGAGTGTGTCTCTAAGCGTATGATTCATAATTATTGACTAGCATCACAATCCACTAAAATAAGCCAATCTTCTTTTTCAGCACGAGACAGAACACCAAGTAGCCGCAAGTCGTGAGAAACCAGTCTAACCGGTAAAAATACTGTTGGTGCCACTCCGAGTGCCGCTGCAATGTCCATAATTCCACTGTTAGGTTGATCAAGGAAGCCATCAAATAATTTTTTCATCATCTCATTTTTAGGGGTAAAATCATCTCATTTTTAGGGGTAAAATGACGATCAAGTAGGAATATACCATCTGCGCCGCCCCGACTTCGTGCCTGTTTTTCATCAAATCCATACGCCGCATTTTTGAGTGCTTTTAGCATTTTCTTTGATGAGGTTCCAGACGCGCTCGGCGTGTTTTTTTAATCGCATGGTAATCCCAACGTTCTGCCATTTCGTGAAAATGAATGAAAAATTGTGAAAGCCGATAAAGGTAAGTTTTCTTCAATTTCAGTTAATTTTGATTTGACTTCTGAGAGTTCCATTTTGGTTTCCTCAGTTAAATATTTTTCAAATTTATTCAATAAATAGGATTTCTCACATATTTCCGCTGCGAAAAAAATGCCACGCTATTTTTGCTCTGTTAATATAATTTGTAATGAATGCGTACTTTGCATGTCGTTTATTGTATGAAATCTGATAATCAGAAATATCATTTTGCTGTCTTTGGCGATATTCATGGTCGCGTTGCTCTTATGTACACTCTAGCATTTTTATGGGAAAATGAATCTGGTATAAAATTATCCGGCATCTTACAAGTCGGCGATATGGGTGCATTCCCAAATCCCCTTAAGGTTTTTAAAAACCGTCAAACGTGAGACTTATCGCTCATTGCTTAATTGATCGTAATACCAGCCTTGACTGAGTTCATACTCCTTGGATTTCCAGTTCTGTCAGCTTATATGTTGTTTATTATCAAGCTTCCCATCTAGCATAGACGATTTGGAGCCACGTCATGAAAGGTGCTTAGTGAGTCGTTTGAAACATAGACTTGAACGTCGAGTTCAATGCCCGTATCTTGCTGTGCCTCGAATTCAAACACAATATCGTCAATTTCTTCACGATCCTCTTCAGCATAAAACGCAGTATAACGCTCGTCGGTCCCGTTTCGTCCAACCACACTGCACGTAAATTCCAGCTCACACTTCCTAACATGGTTTGCTGCTTAGCCAGAAAATTTGGCCACTCAAGTTGTATAGGCTCGTCTTGAGGTAACATAATTTTTTTTTCAGTAAAGGCTCTGTTCTCAAAAACTTGGCAAATCAGGTTTTCTAGCCTTAATGATTGTTTCGCTATCGTACCTCGATACACTAGCAACACCTGAATTATGCCATCACTCACAAAAAGAGGCCGATAGCAGCGATGGCGTAACATTGTTTAGGAATGCTTGTTGTAAACGGACATATTTATCATTCAATTTTTCTGCTTTCAGCATCCTTAGCAATTTCCAATTTTTTGACATCCTTAGCAACGTCAGCAACATCATCCGCAACACTGGCAACTTTCCCTAATTTTCCAGCTTTTGCTGCTACACCAACAGGAAAAAGACCTTAAAAATTACCCTCATTTCTAAAATAGCTTAATTTCAATTTTTATATATATATTAGGTGATAGAGTACAACTAATGTGCTCCGAATAATCCAAATTTTACCCTCATTTCCAAAATAGCTTAATTTTATCTCTTATATATATATTAAGCTTGAGCCGGTTTTTGTTTTTATTCGTTGTTTTACATTAGTTGTACTCACTCGCCAAATTTTACCCTCATTTCTAAAATAGCTTAACGTAAATACGCGATACTTGATTTTATTAGGCTCTGTGTTTTTAGTCTCTTTTTTAAAATCACCTGAAAAATACGCGAGCCTTGATTTTATTAGGCTCTGTCTGTTTTAAATCCGTTGACTCCCCAAATCCGTTGTACTACTCTTTTTTAAAATCACCTGAAAAGAATGACTCGTACTAGGAATTGAGGCTTGTTGTTTGAAAGGAGTTCACTCCCCAAATCCGTTGTACTAATTTAGGTGCTTAAAATAGATTTCACGAGATTATAGTATAACTAATAAGCGAGCCTTAATTTTATTAGTCTCTGTGTTTTTAGTCTCATTTTTCAAATCACCTGAAAAATACGCAAGCCTTGATTTTATTAGTCTCTGTGTTTTTAGTCTCATTTTTCAAATCACCTGAAAAATACGCAAGCCTTGATTTTATTAGTCTCTGTGTTTTTAGTCTCATTTTTCAAATCACCTGAAAAATACGCAAGCCTTGATTTTATTAGGCTCTGTCTGTTTTAAATCAGTTGACTCCCCAAACGAAGTAACGAAGTAAATCCGTTGTACTACTCTTTTTTAAAATCACCTGAAAAGAATGACTCGTACTAGGAATTGAGGCTTGTTGTTTTAAATCAGTTGACTCCCCAAATCCGTTGTACTACTCTTTTTTTTAAATCACCTGAAAAGAATGACTCGTACTAGGAATTGAGGCTTGTTGTTTTAAATCCGTTAACTCCCCAAATCCGTTGTACTAATTTAGGTGTCCAAAATAGATTTCACGAGATTATAGTACAACTAATACGCAAGCCTTGATTTTATTAGGCTCTGTGTTTTTACTCTCTTTTTTTTAAATCACCTTAAAAATTACCCTCATTTCTAAAATAGCTTAATTTCAATTTTTATATGGTGATAGCTTGAGCCGGTTTTTTTATAGGCAATTTTTAAACCAGACGCGCTCTTTTAGGGCGTCTTATATATATATTAAGCTTGAGCCTGTTTGTTTTTATTCGTTGTTTTACATTAGCTGTACTCACTCGCCAAAAATAGCTTAGCTTTAACTCTTATATATATATTAAGCTTGAGCCGGTTTTTGTTAATGAATGACCATCCTTACATGATTATTTTACAACATCAAAGAAATTCTATTTCTTGAAGAAATAGGATTTCTCGCTACTCTATTTACCACATGCCGCACAAAACGGTGTCCCATTTTTTGCCGCTTGTTCCAAAGTTATCTTTTGAGCCGTCAAAGTGGGAAAATCGAGTGAAATTGGCTCCCACGTCTCTGGTGCAGCCGGTGCCTTAAATTTTTCACCCGGCTTGGCATCATCGGCTTCTTTGGGTTGGGCTGGTCCTTTTGGTTTTGCCTTTTTAACACTACCCGCTGAGCCACCACTGTTAATTTTAACCATCGTGCCCTTAATGGTGACACCACTAGCGTTAATCCTGACAAAACTACCGCCAGCTTTCAGCGTGAGATCCATGCCTGCGTCTATGACAATTTTCATGCCCGCCTTGAGGTGGATTGCCATGCCACTCTTGTTGAAATATTTTTTCCCTATCTTTTCATGGCGATCTTTTTTGACTTCTAGGTATTGATTGCCCGATACATGGGTGCTGTCATTGCCTTTAACGGTTAGATTATTGGTTTTTTCGATTAGGTGTTTGGCGTGCTTTTTGACAATGAGGTTGTGGTCATTTCCAATATATTCTCGACGATCATTTTTGACGCGCAGATCATAGTCTTTTTCGGCGTGAATAAATATCTGTTCTTTG
>JSZA02000245.1 GCA_000785145.2 Candidatus Thiomargarita nelsonii | reverse complement strand
CATAACCACTAGGGTGTTGCCTTCCGAGGCAAAAGTTTTCGCTGCGCGAAAACTTTTGCCTCGGAAACATAATATAACGGTTTGTAGGGGCAATCCTTTATGGTTGCCCTCGGCACGATATGGCATTGTCTCGTAGGGTGCGTCCCACGCACCGAGGTAAAGGTGTAACGGTGCGTCTTGATTTGTGCCCAGGACGCACCTACGCTCGCTTGATATTTAATGACTTATACAAAACTGATAGAACTAGCGAAAGGAGATAACATAATATGCAATATCCCTTAATTGAAAAAATAGGCAATCCAGAATTGCTGGTAGGGCGTGAAAAAGAATTTCGTATAATTGATAAATGGCTATCTCTAATACCCAATAGAATGTCCAAATCGAAAGTCATCGTCGCTCGTCGAAAAAGTGGAAAAACCGTATTTGTGCAAAGGATATTCAACAAACTCTGGAGCGATCCCAATCTGGGCGTGATTCCGTTTTATTTTGATATTGCTGAAAATCAAGCTTGGTATCCTGATTTTGCCATTGATTACTATTGTAGCTTTGCCTCGCAATATATTGCATTTATTCAAAGGGATGAACAGTTAGTCAACAAGCCACTCTCTTTGAAAAAAATTAGAGAATACGGTTTGGCAAACTCAAACGAACTGTTGGTTGATGATGTGGATTTGCTTCTTGAAAACCAAGAAATGGGATTGCATGATTCCATGTGGAAAACCGCCTGCCATGCCCCCCATCGTTTTGCTGCCGTTTTGAAGACACGGTTTTTAGTCATACTGGATGAATTTCAAAATATTACTCAGTACATTTACCGCGATGAAAAGTGTGAAGGCAAACCCATTGAAAGCTTGGCAGGCAGTTTTCATTCTCTATCGGAGTCAAAAATTGCCCCCATGTTAGTCACCGGCTCTTATGTAGGCTGGTTACTCCAAGTGATTGCTAAATATTTAGAAGCGGGGCGATTGAAACATTTTTACATGTCTCCCTATCTCACCCAAGATGCGGGCTTGCAAGCGGTTTATAAATATGCCGAATTTGGGCAAGAAGCCATCACCAATGAAACGGCACTGATGATTAACCAATTGTGCATGGCGGATCCATTTTTTATCTCATGTGTGATTGAAAATCAGTATGAAGATAAGGATTTGACGACAGCAGATGGGGTTATAAATACAGTTAATTATGAAATTTCTGATCGCCGTTCAGAAATGTCAGAAACTTGGAATGAGTATCTTCAATTAACTTTGGATAAGGTAAATGAAAAATATGCCAAAAGTATGTTACTCCATTTGAGTAAACATGCGGATCGTTATTGGACTCCAAAGGACCTCAAAGAAGAGTTGGGAATTGATTTGAGTATTGATCAAATTAAAAAGCGATTGGTGCAATTGAGTGAAGGGGATTTGATTGATCGAGGGGTTTCTGATATTCAATTTAAGGGGCTATCAGATGGCACCCTTAATTTAATTTTGCGAAATCGCTTTGAGGAGGAAATCGATGGTTTTGCGCCAGACTTAAAAGACGTTTTTCAAAAACAAATCAAAACCCTAACCTCCGAAAACAGCAAATTACGTGGATTGCTATATCATCAATGTGAAAGAACGGGTGATTATTCAGCGTGAAGATGGCAAAGGTATGGAGCTTGATGTGGTGGCAGAATCGAATTGTGGGCGCGTCGTTTTGATTGCGCGTACTGGTGGTCCCGGTGGCTCTTCAACTAATTGGATAGAAGAATCTAGCGAAATTGTTGGACTATTTCAATTGATGTTATGTCTCTGTGTGCTTTATCAATGAGATTGACGCGAATTGAACGTCGCCAGATCCCTTACTTCGTATCAGCAAATTGAGAACCCACTCGTCCACTGCTACCGCGTAACGATTGATAATTAAGAATATAATGATTTTGAGCCAATTCGAGTTCTATTAAACGCACCTGGCAGGTCTGGTTTCATTGTTATTACAATGCCCGTACCTCATCCAAACTCAACCCAGTTGCACTGGCTATTTGTTCCTCTGTTAAGACACCCAGTTTTTTTAAATGACGAGTGGTTTCTTTCTTGCCTTCCTCCTTCCCTTCTTTTATACCGTCTGTCTTACCCTTCAACTCACCTTTTTTAAAGGCGTTATTCTCAGATTCTGCCCTATTGTACTCATCCTTCATCTTGGCATATTCTTCTGGACTAATCTGGTCTTTTTCAATCAATTGGAAAAGGCGTTGAATATTCGGATTAGTATACGCATTTTCATCCACTTGTTCATCCAGACTATCATCAATCGCTTGCATCCATTCAAGGCATTTTTTCGGTGTCTCCGTTGGAGCCGAGTCGTTAGTAAAAACAAAAAGAAGCTGATGTTTACGCTTGTAAATGTTTTTAATCTCTTTGCCAGTCACAAAGTCTCGTACTTTAAAATCATGCACTAATATACCGCTATCTGGACTGGGTGTTTTTTTGCCTGTCAAAAAGACTAAGGTGATGACGGTGATTGGAAACTTGTAATCTTTTGAACTGGCAATGGTTTCTACCATTGCACTACATTGATAATAGAGAAAACGTTCGTAGGTGTCGGAGTAATGAGCATGTTGGACTTCGACAATTACTCTATTTTTTTTATCTTCGGCAAATAAGTCGAATCTGGTGGCTACTTTACCCACCGATGGGATAAACACTTTGTCGTCTTCCACATGATCTATTTCAATTTCGATATCAAGAAAATCTTTGACTAAGGCGGTGAAAATCTCAGGATCACTGAAAGCCTTTTTAAAAATGACATCATAACGTAACGGTGCTACATTTTTCATGGTATTCTCTTTAAAGTTTGAGGATGGGGAGATTTTGAACTTGATAAAGTGATGCTGGAACGTTATTATTTCGATGTGTTTTCTTGGTAATCCTAAGGTCCGGTGAATGCCATTGTTATGGATTTATATCTCGTGAGAACACTCAATATCTTGAGGTAGATTATTTTATATGGCTTGATTTTTGAAAATCAAGTCTTTTGAGTGCTAACGTTGGAATTCACCAGCACCGTTCATGCTGTCCTTTTATCGTTCCCTTAGCGAAGCGTGGGAATCTCCTAAAGCAAGAAGCGTAGGGTGCGTCCCACGCACCGAGGTAAAGGTGTAACGGTGCGTCCTACGCACCCTATTTTTGTCTGTAATATATTAATTTAAATCGACTAAAAAACAGAACCCGTCAATAATAAAGGACTTGCCCACCGCATAAGCCTTAATTATTGAGCCTGATTTTCAATACTTTCTTTCATAATTAACGATATGATTTTTTTAGTATTCATCCAATGGAAGTCTTTGAAAGTTAGAAATCATTGCAAAGGATGTTCGCCATTGTTTATTGCTTGAGCGGCAATTTCAGAAATTAGCTTTTTTACCTTATCAGAGCCATCTTCTGTAATCCTAATTCCCATTAACAAACAACGTCTAAATTTTTGATTTTCATTTGCTAGTTTTCTAACCAATTCGTAATATTCATCTCCAAAAGCACAAAGATCCAGAAAAAATCAGGATAAGTTGTTGCTATCTTGTCCCCTAAATCTATTCCTTCATTCCATAGCAAAAAATACTTACAGCTAATAAATACAGAAGCATTTTTCACTCTTTCTATATCAGAAAACGATTCTAAAAATTTATTCATTGCTATATTTGATAAACACCCATCAATAGCAATAACATTGCTAAGTTTAAAAAAATATTCACCTACCAACCGTGCATGGTGTTCAAAATGGTCACTGGCATATGTCCAATTGATATTTTTTCAAAGGGATCGAAATTTTCATTAATCGGTGCCATTTGATCGGAGACGCTGTATGCATCGATAGCTGAGGCTTGAATGGGTAAACCACAGGCGATTCCCTTTTCCAACATCCATTGTAAGCTGATATTTGACAGTTTGGTATTACCATTACCTCCACCAACATCACTATGAACGCCACGAAACCATCGTTCTTCAATGTTGTTATGCGTATGCCTTGTATCAAGACGAGTGAGTTCAAATGTTTGCCGTCTCTCATTCAGTGCCATCGCATGAAAACAATGCTGGACGTTATCAGAAACTGTTAAGTCATAGCCTATATTAATATCCTGAAAATTAAATACTATATTGATAGGTATGCCAAATGATCCCACAATATCCCACACGCCAAGAAATATGATAGGAGGAGAAGCAGCCAATATTTGATCGTTATTCCGTATGCCCCATTGAGTAATCACGTTCGAGAAATGAACCGCAAGGGCAGCTCCTCGACTAAAGCCAATAATATCAATTTCCTCATCACCTTGTAGCCAGTTGGTGACTAGTTTTTCGTACATTTCTTCAATGCGTGTTTTTCCGCCGGTACCAAAAATACCCCCCAAGAAACGTCCTAATGCACCATAACGGGTACCCACTCCCTTAATATACTCATGTTTACCAATGGTTCAAAAATGCAAGTTTGCAAGAAAATTTATGGAAAAATGAAATATTTTTTATTTATAGCGATATTAATTTAAGTTATTATACTTAGCCTCTGAAGCGGTTGAAAACCGCAAAAGTTATTCTGAATTGGCAGCGCTGTTACGAGAACGCTTATGCATTAATCCTGACGACTGCCATATGTACTCCGTAAGTAGCGGCAAAACGTGGCTCCGCTGGTACAAAGCTAAAGCGTAGCATTTGAGTCAATGCCATTAAGTTAAGACAAACCTGACAGGTGTCAAAAACCGGTCATGTTAATTTTTCATTTATTTTACAACGACTTGCCATGTGTTTGATACCTGGCAGGTCTGATTTGGGGGCTTAACTTTTTAATGTCATTGAAGTGAATAAACAACTTATCCGTCGGGCGATGTGCCGGGATCGGTAAAAAAAATTAAGAATTGGGTATTGATTTATAAAATGTGGCCTATAGTATAATAAGTCACAAAGGCTGGATATTCAAACCGCAATGGTGTCGCTCCATGATAGAGATTTTTCCGGTACGATATGGTATTGACGTTTAATGTTAAAAAATATATAGAACGAGCTAACGAGTTCTACATTGGGAATGGCTCACCTGTGGTGAGAGGTGAGGCTTTTCAACGAGAGGGATGGAAAATGGAGCCTCTTTATCGGACTAATAAAAAAGAGCATGAAAAAGACGTTAAAGCAAGTTTGGTCGATTATGCAAAGGCTAAATATCAAGGTTGTTGTAATGGCAGTAATAGCACTGGAGGTTCCATAACCCCGCCTTATTTTGTGTTTATTTTCTTAAGGTATAAGTAGTTTGTAAGTTATTGATGTTTTATCGTTCCAACGCTCTGGCGTTGGAATGCAGATAGCAAGCGTCAAATGGATTCTGTGTAGGGTGGGTAGAGCTAAACCCACCATTCCTCCTAGCTTTTAACCTCTACAAAAAAATTATGCTCAATCTAACACTTAAAAATGTCGGTATTATTAAAAATGCAAAAATCGCGTTGAATGGCTTGACGGTGATTGCTGGTGAAAATAACACGGGCAAAAGTACGGTGGGCAAGCTTATGTTTGCCATTGTTAAAGCATTGAGTCGTTTTGAACAAGATTTAAACGAAGATAAGAAAAAACAGATTCGGGAAACCATAGAATCTATCTATTTTAAAATCAGAAAGTCATATTCTTTTCAGAAATATCCAGCGTTAAAACAAGAATTTCATCCAGAATTTTTTGTTGAACAAGTTGAAAAATTACTCGCTCATAATCATCTTAATGAACTCAACTTACTTTTGGAGAAAAAACGGCGTATTTGGGATAATGTTCAGTCGTCTATCCCGATTCAAGGTACCGAGTTTCACCGTCTTACCAATGAGCTTGAAAAAATTAACTTGGATTTTGAAGCACTCAATCATCTTGTCACCCAAAAGGAAGATAAAAAGTCTGTCATCAAACGGGCTTTGACAAAAGCTTTGGTGTCAGAATTTCACTTTGAAATCACTCCCAAAAACGCCCAACTTAAATCTTTCATTTCAATTGAAGAGGGAATGAACAAAATTTTTGAAATAGAAATAGAAGACAATCAAATTGCAGGGCTTGAATTTTATGATGACGTTTTTTTCAATGATGTGACTTTTATTGAAACCCCTATCCTGTTACAAATGTATGATGTCGTTAATTCTGCCAGCACGCTACTTGAAATTATCAATGAAGATAATAAAGTACAACGGTTAGAACAGTTAGGAAAGCCCAAAGTGTCTCTACATCTTAAAGACTTAATGTCTAAACTAGAAAATTCACAGTATTTTTCTCTCACCTTTTTTGAGAAAGAGAATTTTTTGATTGATTTTCTTAAGCAGATTCACCAATTAATCCACGGCAACTTTTATTTTGATAAAAAGCTTAAAGATTTTTTTTTTAAAAGGGCGGACAATATAGAGCAAAGCTATCGTTCGGTTAATACCGCTTCTGGCTTCAAATCTTTTGGAACCCTTCAATTACTGGTTGAAAGCCAGTTTTTGGATGAACGGAGTTTGTTGATCATTGACGAACCAGAAACGCATTTACATCCCCAATGGCAAGTAGAATATGCCAAGTTGATTGTGATGTTGGCTGAGAACAATATTCCGGTTCTATTATCCTCACATAGCCCTTATATGATTCAAGCCTTGAAGGTATTAAGTAGCCACATTAAAAATAAAGCCAACTATTACTTAGCTGCGCCAACCGAGGATAATTTAACCGATATTATTGATGTGACTGACGATTTAAACCAAATTTTCAAAACCTTATCTGAACCCTTACAAAAATTAGTATGGAGCTAGAACATTTTTTACGGAGAATATTGGACTTTGGTTGTCATT